>DYGV01000028.1:24406-32809 GCA_020724505.1 Anaerolinea thermophila | reverse complement strand
CCACTCTGGCTCACGCTTTGACCACAGCGAACAGCCACCGACTTCATATGAGCAGACAAGGTCTGATAACCATTGCCATGATCTATCATCACGGTAGTGCCATAACCGCCATTCGCCCAGCCGGCGAAAACCACCACGCCACTATCCGCGGCGTAAATTGGCGCGCCATCCCCGGCTGCGATGTCAATACCCAGGTGACCGGGCCAATAATCATTGCCGGAGAGGATATGATTGCCCGCCGGCCAGACAAATGTACCGCTTCCATAAGCGCCTTCGTAGCTCCCCGTGCATGCTCCAGCGCCATACACCGAGCTGGAAACGCCAGCACTGCCGCGCGGGATGGTGGGGATCAACCATTGGCGAAACTCACGATGCCCGCCCGGCACGATCAATAACGTCCCCGGTTCAACCTGGGGATTCGAAAGATCCAAGCGATTGCCCGGCCAGTTCAAGATCTCCTCCACATTGGCTTCAAATCGCGCCGCCACCGCCTCCAGGCTATCTCCTTCCTGGAATTCATACAACACCCCATCCACCGGCGGGATGCGCAATTGCATGCCCACAGAAATCAGGTCTGGGTTATCGTTTAACTGGGCGTAATTGCCCCATAGCACCGTTTCCGGCTTCAAGTTGAATTTCTTGGCGATCTCAAAAACAGAGTCGCCTTTCTGCACGGTATAAGTGATCACCTCCTGGCGCGGACGCGAGGGGATGATCGTATGCAGCTCCGGGCGTCGCAAAATTGCCTGGGATGTTTCGGTGGGCGAATATTCTGGCATGGCAGCCAGCAAA
Source organism: Anaerolinea thermophila (assembly GCA_020724505.1). Taxonomy (GTDB): domain Bacteria; phylum Chloroflexota; class Anaerolineae; order Anaerolineales; family UBA4823; genus RBG-16-57-11. The sequence continues at coordinate 32,017 of DYGV01000028.1, read as the reverse complement.
TTCGGCGACATTCCTTCCTGAGAAGCGCGCAGGTTCGCTGGTTGATCATCGAATACAACCGATAGGTGGGGGCTACCTGCCGGGGTATAAACGGCGCGCCAACCCAGATAAAGCGCAATACCAACCAGGGATAAAGCCAGCAACCAGGCAGCCAACGACAGGAAGCGCCCTTTTTTTTGTGATCTATCCGTTTCCTGCGGCTCCTTGGGGATGGGAGATTGAATCTCCACGCAGGTTCAGTCCTCGCTAAGAGTCTCCAAAAACTCCTGGTTGTTGGCGGTGCGCTGAAGACGCTGGAGAATAGCTTCCGTGGCAGTGGACGGATCTAGCCCAGCGCCATGCGGTGGCGGGGAGACCATCTGATCGTACATGCGGCGCATCAGCCAGACGCGTGGCGTAATATCTGGACCCAAGAGCAGTTCTTCACGCCGCGTGGAGGAGCGTTCGATATCAATCGCCGGGAAGACGCGGCGCTCCTGCAAACGGCGGGAGAGATGTAACTCCATATTACCGGTGCCTTTAAACTCCTCATAGACGACGTCATCCATGCGGGAGCCAGTATCAATGAGACAGGTTGCTATGATGGTCAGCGATCCACCCTCTTCAATATTACGCGCCGCGCCAAAGAACCGTTTCGGCGGATAGAGCGCCGAAGGGTCAATACCGCCGGAAAGCGTACGCCCGGAGGGCGTGACTACCAGGTTATAGGCGCGCGCCAGGCGCGTGATCGAATCCATCAAGATGACCACATCTCGTCCAATCTCGACCAGGCGCTTTGCCCGTTCGAGCACCATTTCAGCCACCCGCACATGAGAGGTTACCGGTTCATCGAACGTCGAAGAAATCACCTCGGCTTCTACAGAGCGATCCATGTCGGTGACTTCCTCAGGGCGCTCCCCGATCAAAGCTACCATCAGATGCACTTCCGGGTATTTGGTCGAAATGGAGTTGGCAAGCTGCTTCAAAATCGTAGTCTTACCAGCCTTTGGCGGGGAGACGATCAAACCGCGCTGACCGCGTCCGATGGGCGTGATCAGGTTGATCAGGCGGGTGGAAAGCGTGTGGCGGTCGGTCTCTAAATCATAGCGGCGGTCGGGGAATATAGGAGTCAACGACTCAAAGGAGGGACGATATTTTGCGTCATCCGGGTTTAAGCCATTGACGGTCTCAACCTTGAGCAAGCCATAATGGCGTTCCGACTCGCGCGGTGGACGCACATGACCGATGACCAGATCGCCGTTGCGCAGGCTGTAACGCCGAATCTGGGATTGCGAGACGTATACATCGTAGGGGCCAGGCTGATAATGGCCAGAGCGCAGGAAACCAATCCCTTCGCTCATAATTTCCAGGATGCCGCCGCGCAATTCCAGACCTTGCCTCTCTGCTTCCGCCTGCTGAATGCGCAAGATCAAATCTTCTTTCTTCAGGCGGGTGGCATTCTGGATGTCTAGGTCTCTTGCCATTTGGCGCAATGTGGATAAGGATGCATTTTCCAGTTCAAGAACCTTCATATTTGTCATAGTATTCGGAATCAAATCTAAGTGAGGTTGATATAGGTATAGACACGCAAAAACCGCGGGAGGTTTCCGGCTCGCAGTGAAATCACAATGATATAAAAGGTTACCTGCTCGTCAACGATTGAACACCAAACAAGGGAGACTTTCGCCTCATAGGAGGCCGCTGAAAAGACTGGAGGACAGAGCTCCGAATAGCCAAAGAGCTTCCCCTATCAAAGTCAATTATACCACAAACTAAAAAGAAAAATTAATCTTCACGCGTCAACCAGCGCTCCAATCCACTCGGTGTTTTGAAGTTAGCCAGCTCGTCTAATAGCACCTCAATTTCCTCCTGGCAAGTGAAGAGTGCGTAATGTTCGTTATAGATAAATCCTTCCTCCAGCGCATGGTGCACCAGCGCCAGCAACGGGTTAAAATAGCGCTGGATATTAAGCAACCCAACCGGTTTGCGATGTAAGCCAATCTGCGACCAGGTGAGTATCTCGAAAAGCTCCTCGAATGTCCCATAACCACCTGGCAGCGCCACAAACGCGTCCGCTTGCTGAGCCAGGCGCTGCTTGCGCACGTGCATGGACTCGACCACTTCCAATCGGGTAAGCCCCGGATGCGCTAGGCGCGGGGTATTGAAGATCTCAGGGATCACGCCAATCACTTCACCGCCGGCCTGCAGCGCGCCATCTGCCACTGCGCCCATCAATCCTGTGCTGCCGGCGCCGTACCAAAGCTGCCAGCCGCGGCGAGCAATGGCCGCGCCCATCTGATAGGCAGCATCCAGATATTCAGAGCGGATTTTATCCGAAGAACCACAATAGACACAGATCGAATTCATGTGTGCAGCACCTTCGCAGAAGCCAATTGATGCGCCCGCCGCGTGGGTTCGGGCAAACGATAGCGCGGCGCGCAGGCCAGTGTGTAACGTATGGCGGTTTCCAGGCTCACCCGATGCCCAATCGAAACATATACTGGGCGGGTGTTGGGGCGGGTGCGCAGCGCCGCACCAATGACTTCGCCCGCGTCGTATAATAATTGCATCTCGCCGCGCGCCGCGCCCAAAGGGGCGTGTTCGCCGATCAGGCGCGATTTTGCCGCGCCAATCGAAGGCAAATCACAGATCAGACCCAGATGACTGGCAAGCCCGAAACGCCGGGGATGAGCAATCCCCTGTCCATCGCAAATCAACAGATCAGGCAGGGTTTTTAACTGTTCAAGCGCTTCCAACACGGCTGGTGCTTCACGAAAAGAGAGCAAGCCGGGGATGTAGGGAAAATCTGTTGGCCGGCGCGCCACCGCCGATTCGATCCACTCCAGACCCGGAAAGCTGAGCACGACCACTGCAGCCCGGGTGATAGCGCCATTTTCCTCAAACCCCACATCAATCCCAGCCACGCGCTGGATTACGCTGTATTGATCCTGGCGCATCACCCGCTGTCGCAGAGTCTCCTGGATGGCGACGGCTTCCTGAGGCGTCACATTCCAGGCATGCAAGGTCTGAAAAGTCATGCGTCGAATTTTACCTCAACTTATGGTATCCTCGAATAGACCTAAGAAGGTAGAATGATCCTGGCCCCGATGGATGGAGAAGAGAAGATGGCTGCAGGCCCTCGCGCAGGCAAACCGGCAACTCCCGATATGCTGATCAACGTACCACGGCTGGTCAGCGCCTATTATACCCATTCGCCCGATCCAGAAAAGGCGACTGAGCAAGTCGCCTTCGGCACCTCCGGGCACCGCGGATGCTCGCTGAGTAACAGCTTCAATGAAGACCATGTCGCGGCCATCTGCCAGGCCATTGCCGACTTGAGGAAAGAGCAAGGCGTCGCCGGCCCCCTGTACCTGGGCATGGATACGCACGCGCTATCGGAAGCCGCCCAGGCAACCGCCATTGAAGTTTTTGCCGCCAACGATGTCACGTTAATGGTCCAGTCCGGTCTGGGATATACCCCTACCCCGGCCATTTCGCACGCTATCCTGACCTACAATCGCAGCAAGAAAAAAGCCGACTCTTTAGCCGACGGCGTAGTGATCACTCCATCGCACAACCCACCGGAGGACGGCGGCCTCAAATACAACCCACCCAATGGCGGCCCAGCAGATCCAGAAACCACCAAAATCATCCAAGATCGGGCTAACCAAATGCTGCGCGAAAGATTGCGCGACGTAAAACGCATGCCGTATAAGCGGGCATTGCAAGCTGATAATACCTACTTTTTTGACTACATCACGCCCTATGTATCCACGCTGAACGAAGTGATTGATCTACGAGTGATTTCTGAGGCAAAGATCAAAATCGGTGTGGACCCTATGGGCGGGGCGGCGATCGCCTATTGGGATCCCATCGCGGAGACCTATCATCTGGAGCTAGAGATCGTGAACCGGGCGGTTGATCCGACCTTTTCTTTCATGACCGTAGATCACGATGGCAAAATCCGCATGGACTGTTCATCGCCCTACGCCATGGCGCGCCTGATCAGCTTGAAAGATCGCTTTGACATTGCCTTCGGAAACGACCCGGATGTAGATCGGCACGGCATCGTTACGCCCAGCGTGGGTTTGCTCAATCCAAACCACTACCTGGCTGTGGCGGTATGGTATCTCTTTCAACATCGTCCAGGATGGCGCAAAGACGCAGCGGTGGGGAAAACGCTGGTTTCCAGCTCGATGATTGATCGGGTCGCTGCCAGCCTGGGCCGCAAGGTAGCAGAGACACCGGTAGGGTTCAAATGGTTCGTGGATGGCTTGCTGGACGGCGCGTATGGCTTCGGCGGCGAGGAGAGCGCCGGCGCGTCCTTCTTGCGCATGAACGGCGAAGTATGGACGACGGATAAGGACGGCATCATCCTGGATTTACTGGCGGCGGAGATCACCGCGGCGCTGGGGAAAGACCCAGGCGAGTGTTATCAGGCGCTGGAAGAACAATTCGGGCGCGTGTATTACGCCCGCCTCGACGCCCCGGCAAACACAGCGCAAAAAGCAACGCTAAAAAATCTCTCGCCGGAAATGATCGCCGCCGAAACGCTGGCGGGATCAAAGATACTGGCCAAGCTGACCCGCGCCCCGGCCAACAACGCGCCTATTGGTGGCTTGAAAGTCGTGACCGAAAAGGGCTGGTTCGCGGCGCGCCCATCCGGCACCGAAGACATTTACAAGATCTATGCGGAGAGCTTTGTGAGCCAGGAGCATCTGCAACGCTTGCAAACCGAGGCGCAAGAAGTGATCAGCCAGGCATTCAAAGCAGCCGGAGTATAAACCACGAACGTATAGCTATACGCAGCTCATGAAGGGGAATTATAGGCCCTGGATAAATGACTCTCCAAGGGAGATCAGTTCGGCATGGTCTTCCGGCGGGCTAGCGGTTTCAAGCAGCAAGAGAGTACGCTGACGCAGCAAATCTTCTGTCCGCGGTCGGCCGCGCGCCTGCCACTGCTCCAGCCCCAGCCGAGGGAAAACCGCGCTTTCATAATACGCCCGGCGATAAAGCTGTAAAGTCAGATCGGAGTCCAAAAAATTCCCGCCTGGCCCGCGCTGGGCGATCTCTTCAAACCCAAGGACGGCGTCATCCAGTGGAAAGCCCTGCGCGAAGCGCAACGCCTGGGCAATAACTTCGTGAGAATAAACCGCCAAAGTGGGAGAAAACGCCTTTGAACCTAAAACACCACCCACAAACGGCGCCAAACCCACCTTGCCCAGCAGGCTAGATAGGTGATTCATCCATAACAAGCCAGCAGCCGGCAGGTCCGCGCTCCAACCCAGACCGCAGCCAGAAGTCCCGGCGTGCGGCAGACCGTAATACGCCATCATCTCCGCGCACGCCAGGTTGACGACAAACGTGTGTGGGTCGTAGAAATCCTGCATGGCGCGCATATCGAAGAAGGCTGGCAGGCTACCCAGGATGATCGGCGCGCCTGGACGGGCTAACTGCGCCAACGTCAAACCAGCTAGCAGCTCCGCATTCATCAAAACCAATGTTCCAGCGGCTGTAATAGGCGTGGACATGCCCGCCATACTGTAGTTTGAGTAGATCACAGGCAAGCCGTGTTGGATAGCTTCCAACATCTTATCCGCAGTAGCGGCATTGATGATCAACGGCGTGATAGGGTTGAAATATGGCAGAAGAAAGGGCTTATCGCCAAGTTCGCCATGCAGGCGCTGCGCCATTTCAAGGACATGAGGGAACAAGTCTTCGTTCGATATTAACAATAACAGCGGTCGGGTGGTATTGGCGATCATCTCCAGGGTGGCGTACATATCGGCGGTTTCGGGTGGATAATCCTGAACAACGCCAATGGTCGAAACCACATCGTATAAGGGCAGGTTGTTCGCCAACCGGGTGCATAACGCCATGTGCTGCCTGGTGAAGGGGACCACATCGTCGCTGAGCGGATCTTGATAGTATAGATTCGTGACTCCCAGACCAAAACGCGTACGTTCTTCCCCCAGGCGAAAGGCAAGCTGACCGCGGCGGTCATAGATCTCCACCACAGCAGGCGCGGACTGGATCGCCCATTCCACCAGTTCAGGCGACAATGTTACTCGTTCCTGGCTAAGCCAGCGCGCCCCTTCCGCGGCGGCAAACACCCGCCGAGCAGCAGGCGAATCGACGCGCACCCCGACGCGGGCAAGGATTTCCAACGAGCGTTGATGAATGAATTGAATTTGCTCTTCCGTCAGGAGATTGATTTGGGGGATAACGCTGGCTGACATAGCACATGTCTCCTTCATAAGTAGATAGCAGATTCAGCCATTGGCGCGTAAATAACGCAACGCCGTTTCTGCCAGAAGCGCGGCGCCAATCGGCAGGCATTCCTCGTTGAGATCGAATTTCGGGCTATGCAAATGACGCTCATCGCCCTCGATGCGACAGCCCAGAGAAAACATCGCGCCAGGGGCAATCTCCGAAAAACAACCAAAATCCTCCGCGCCCAAACCATTTTCAGGCGGCAGCACATGTTGAGCACCGAGCAAATCTGCGGCAACCCGGCGGATCCATTCGACCACGCCCGGATCGTTGAGCATTGGCGGTGTGCCAGGCTCGATCTTGAGCTGATAATCGCCTCCCAGGACGCGAGCTAACTGTAAGGCGCGTTCAATCTCAGTGTGGATAGTTTCGCGCACCGACTTTTCGAGATAGCGAATCGTGCCACTTAGTTCCACCCGTTCCGGGATCACATTCTCCGCCTGGCCGCCGTGTAAGCTACCAATGCTGACCACCGCCAGCGCAAAAGGGTCTAAGCGCCGAGAGACGATGCCGTGCAGTGCCAACAATACATGCCCGGTGATGTAGATGGGATCCACCGTAATATGCGGCGCTGCGCCATGCCCACCCCGTCCATAGATAGAAGCAAAGAAAGAATCCACTCCACCAGAACTGGGGCCGGCAGCAATGCGAATAGCACCGACCGGAGTGGCAGGGTCCACATGTAAAGCGATGATACAATCCACCCCCTCCATAGCGCCATCCTGGATCATGCGCGGAGCGCCGCTCAATCCTTCGCCATCGTTCGCCTCTTCGGATGGTTGGATGAGAATGCGCACGCTGCCAGGAAAAGATTCTTGCGCCAGCAAAGCGGCTGCGCCTAAAGCCATGGCGGTGTGGGCGTCGTGGCCACAGGCGTGCATCACGCCCGGATTCTGCGAAATATACGGCGCGTCGTTTGCCTCCTGAATAGGCAAAGCATCCATATCGGCGCGGATGGCAATCATCGGCGCTCCCTGACCAAGATCAGCCAACACGCCGGTTGTACCCACTCCGCGACGTACACGCCAGCCAAGTTCGCTCAAAACCGAAGCAGCTTTTTCGCCGGTCATAATTTCTTGGAAACCCAGCTCTGGCTGGCGGTGGATCTCTCGCCGCCAGGCGCGGATTTGCCCTTCAATGGCGCGAGCCTTCTCCAACATCAGCAACCTCCTTCCTAATCAGCTTATAGCCAAGACCCGCTCAGCTTCCTTCATAACCTCATCTAAATAACGCTCTTGCTCCTGCGAAAGCGGCGGAACTTCATGCTCCGCCAGAATACGCTCAGCTTGCGCTTGAGCGCGTTCGGCCATGTTTTCGCGGCCCCTCTGCTCCCAGGTTTCCCAGGAGGCGCGCTCGGCC
>DYGV01000028.1:12530-24396 GCA_020724505.1 Anaerolinea thermophila | reverse complement strand
CAACTCACCAGAACGCAATCGAAGCGAAGTGTGCCGCTCGGCGAGAAAATTGCGCGGGCCGTCCATGGCGGCGGCAATCACCTCCACCGCCAGTGAATCGGCGTCGCAAGCAAAACCGCGCAATAAACGGCGCACGCTGGCGACAATTTCATCGTCGCACACCATCTGTGCATAAGAACCCATTACACCTGCTTCCATCTCGCCGACGCCGGAAAGCTCGTCCGCGCCGGCCAAGGCCGGGATGACCGCGTTCAGCGCTCGCTCATAGCCGTTCTGAACGTCTAAGACATGGGCGTTGGTCGAGAGGCCATAGACATTGACCGGCAAGCCATAGAAATGTCCCAACTGAACGGTTGCAGCGGAGGCTAACCCCAGTTCGATTCCGCCCCAAACCGAAAAGCCGGTGCGCGGTTCCATCATCGCCAGACGCCCGCAATAAATCACGGGCAATCCAGGATGAACTAGCTGCGCAATGACGATGCTGGCGAGCAACTCGGCGTTCTGCTGCGCCAACGCCCCTGCAATAGACATGGGCGCGGTGGCGCCTGCCGTGGGGCAGGGCAACGGCGCAAAAGCCACACCCGCCTGGGCGATTGTCAACATCGCCTCTACAATCGAATCGGGGAATGTCAGCGGGCTGACCGGCGAGACGCTCAGGGTCAGATATTCCTGCGGCGGCCCCAGCGCTTCCGCCATACGGATTGCAAATTCCGCCTCGGCGCCGGTTTGCACGCCAGGCCCTTGCAGGGGTTTGGTGGTATACGGCAAGGCATAACGATACATCGCCAGAGACATCAAAACACCCGGCACATCCAGAGGGGTGAAGAACGGCGTGATGGTTGTCACGTTTGGTAGAGCATCCAGCAGACGAGCGCTATCGCACACATCTTGAACAGTCGCTGGTCGGCGTGCACCGCTGCGATGGTCGTACACGTCTCGCGCGCCGCCCAGGTTATGCCAGTGCAGTTCGCCGCCGCCCAATACTTTGATTGCGCCATTGCGACCACGCAGGCGCACCTGGCGCGGCGGTAAAGATAGCGCGCGCTCGACCAAGTTGGGTGGGAGTAGAGTGCGCTCACCCCTCACCTGTGCGCCGGCGTCAAGTAAAAGTTCTCTCGCCCGGGTTTGGCTCAGGACAACGCCCGTCTCGCTAAGGATACATAGCGTAGCGCGATGAATGGCTTCAATTTCATCCTGCAATAAGACCGAAAGTTGCAACATGTTCCCTACGCTTCATGATGAAATTCAAGAAATCAACCCACAAACCAAATATAGATATTTGTAACGCGAAATTCATTTCGCCCCTACATCTGTAATTCCAGCAATCTATGCGAGATAAATCTCGCGTTTCAAATTTCCTAAGCGGTTTGTGCGAGATAAATCTCGCGTTATAAATTACCTAAGTGGTTTGTGCGAGATAAATCTCGCGTTACAAATTTCCGAAAGCGGTTTGTGCAAGATAAATCTCGCGTTACAAATCTCCGAAAGCGGTTTGTGCGAGATAAATCTCGCATTACAAATCTCCGAAAGTGGTTTGTGCGAGATAAATCTCGCGTTACATGCCCAGGATTCGGGCAAGGAATTCGACGCGGCGCAGTTCATGGTCAATGACATTTTCGATTTTTAAGAAAGTGTGGCCTTCGTCCGGGTAAAGGATCAGCTCCACTTCCTTGCCTAGAGCGCGCAGCGCCTGCTCAGCAGCCAGCGACTCACTGGCTGGGCAGCGCGGATCGTTCGCCCCGCAAATCATTTGCACCGGAGCTTGAATGCGATCCAGGTAAAAGTACGGTGACCGTTCCCGCCACAGGGTTTCGTATTCCTGTGGATCGCCCATGTTTTCAATGTCCCAATGTTGCAAATCTATGCGCGAGTTGGCGTGCGAGGTGAACCAATTCAAGAATGGCACCACCGCCGAGCCGCCCGCGAAACGATCTGGATATTGCGTCAGGCAGCACATGGTCAGATAGCCGCCATGGCTGCGCCCGGTGACCGCGATGCGTTTTTCATCCGCCAGGCGCATACGAACCAGGTAATCCGCGCCGGCGACGACATCCATCACATCGCCGCGCCCCATGTCAAAACGGTTGGCAAGTTGCCACTCGCGGCCATAGCCGGTGGAGCCGCGGTAATTGGGCGCCAACACCACCCAGCCGCGGCTGACCAGATGAGTCATGAGCGGATACCAAAGAAATTGGAACAGCCAGTTTGGCCCGCCATGGATCACGATCACCGCCGGAGGGAGTTGCGACGGATCTGCGTCAACGGTGAAACCGGCGGGTAAATAGAGCAAAGCTGGGACTTGATTGCCATCCAGGCTGGGGTAGGAAATGTGTTGCGGCATGATGAAGTCCACCCCAGATAGCTTTGTGGGAAGCGAATTTGTCAATCGCCGAAGTGCCCCACTTTCCAAATCCAGCGCCCAAAAATCGTCGGGGTGGCGGGGGTTATCGAAAATGAAGATCAACGTTTTGCCGTCTGGCGTGAAGCGCGGTGTGAAATGGACGCCCGGCTCCACCCGATAGGCCTGTGGATGTGGTCGCCCCAGCTCGTGGACAGCAAGCCAGGTCTCTGGACCATTCGTCAGGATGTAGGCGATACACTTGCCATCTGGCGACCAATCGGGTTCGCTCTTATCGCCACCACCACTGGTCAACCAGGTAATCTGCCCATGGTCAAGCGAGTATATGCCGATATTGAAATTGCCGGCTGCGTTGGAGGAGAATGCCAACTGTCGGCTGTCTGGCGACCAGCAGACCTCGCGGGCGTCAATAATCCGGCTTTCAAGGCTAATAGCAAGCGGCCCTGCTGCATCCTGCCGAGAACCGCTTTGCTGCTCGGCTATAGGGATCAGGTGCGTGGTGTAATCCTGTCCTCCCCCTTCCGCGGTAATCGCCAGCCAGCGCCCATCCGGCGACCAATGCACATCCAGGTGTGGACCAGAACCCTCGAACACGGGCGATTGGGCAGACAACCTCCGGCTTGGGGACAACCCGGATACATCCAGAATATAAGTGCTAAAGCGCCCACTGTGATCGGAGATGCAAGCCAATCGCTTACCGTCCGGCGACCAACTCAGGCGCGGCTGGAGGGTGAACGGCGTTTCGGGGGTCAGGTTGATCGCAGCGCCGCTCTTCGAGTTGAGGATCCAGATGTCAAACTGTTCGCCGCCGTCCAGATCCACCACATACGCCAGGGATTCGCCATCCGGCGAGTAGCAGGGGCCAAACTTTGCGCCATCGCCCGCCGAAATCTGTCGTATGTCTTCAGGGCGATCCAGGCTCAATTGATAGATTTCCCATTGACCGCTGCGATTCCAGGCAAATGCCAGCGTCTTTCCGTCTGGAGAAATATCATAGCCAGAGTAAGCGTCCACATAAGGAACGCGCAGCAGCTCAGCCAGGTCTATCGGCTTGTTTTGGGGCATTTACACCTCCCGAATTTGGGCTTCAGCGCGCAAGACGATCTCCCTGAGCTTGGCGCGGATCTCCTCCGGCAATGGCTCAGGGACATGGCTCTCCAAAATGCGAGACACACGCTGCGCCGCCCGCTCGCCCAGAGATAATGCGCCTTTCTGCGTCCATTGATCGAACGTGCCGCGTTCGAACAGACTCGGGTACCAATGATCGCGGAAATGTCTCAAGGTGTGCGGGGTAGCCAGATATTGCCCATGAGGGCCGACCTGTTCAATGACCTCCAGCGCCAGCGTTTCCGGAGAAACCTCCAGCGGCTTGAGGAAGCCTTTGATCCAACTGACAATCTCATCGCAAATTGCCAATTGAGCGAAAGAATAGGTCAACCCCGATTCCAAGTAGCCCAGATCGTGAATCAGGTTGCCGCCCATCAAGGTATCAGCCAGCAATGTCAGCGCCGCCTCCGCCGCCGCTTGCTGATCCACCAACTTGGAATCCGAACCACCAGCCAGAGAAAAAGACGGCAGGTTATAGAATTGCGCCATCGAGCGGATAAAGCCCCGTTCTGGATAAGCATAGGGCGATACCATGGTGCGCATGTCCAAAGCTGCTGGATCCATGGCCGAAATGATATAAGGCGTCCCTTCCCGTTTAAGCTGCGATAACACCAACCCGGCCAATCCGCCGGCCAGATCTAACGCCACCGCGCCGGCCATGGTCATTGGACTGGTTACGCCAGCATTCGAACCGGGAATGTATAGCGCCGGCAAGCCTTTTTCGGCCAGGAAAAGCAGCTTTTGCAGTCCAACGTCATTATGCACTGCCCCAGAGATAACATTGATGTAACAGGTGAGGATCGGCTTTTCCCGCAAAGCTGCCGCGCCACCCAACACTGCCTCGGCCATCTCCACCGCTGCGACCAGCCCGCTGGCCTCATAAGATACATAGACGATGGGCTTGATGGTGTTGTGGAGCATGGCTTCCATCTGATATACATCGGCGATAGTCTGATCCACATCGCTAGGTAGGACCATAGACATGACAAAATCTATGTTGGGCAGCGCGTCGCACAGCCGCGTCCCTTCCACAACATCCTCGAGCCTCGGCTTACGCCGTTGACCGGTGCGATGATCTATGATATTCAGGCAGTCCGATCCAGGGCCATAATAGCATTGCCCGTCTTTCAACCATACAGCGGGTTCGCCGCGCCGGTTATATAAGACCACCTCATTCGGGGTGGTGTTCAGCGCCCATTCCACCAGGCGCGCCGGGATGCGCACCCGGCCATCGTCGTCCTGTGTTGCACCAGCTTGTTTCAGCAGTTCTATCGCCTCTGCCAGGTGCAGTTGTACGCCGATCCGTTCTAGAATCTCCAAGCTGGCAGCGTGAATCTGCTCAATTTGACCGAGAGATAACCGATTAAAGTTGTTGAAGCGGCTCAGCAAAGGTTGGCTCATCGAAAAATCCTTTATGGATAGGTTCGAATGGGACTCCGAATTTCAATCAGCCAGGAGGTGAGCATCTTCAGGCAGCCAGAACAACTGCACCGCCTCGCCTCGCCGATATTCCTGCGGTGCGATCCCGCAGCCATTCTGCACTCGCACTGCCACCGGTGGTTGCGCTTCAACGCTGACGATATAGCGCGTGTCTGTGCCGATGTAAATCACCTCTTGGATCGTCCCATGTAGGCCCAAATCCTCTTCGCTGACAGCCAGACGCATTTTCTCCGGGCGAATGGCAAACAGCGCCTCCTGCCCCGGCGAAGGGGGTGAGTCGCTGGCCGTTGCTTGCACACGCGCTCCACCCACCCGCAATTCCACCACCTGACCCGACACAGCTTCCACCACGCCGCGGAAGAAGTTGCTTTCGCCAATGAAATCGGCCACAAAATGGCTTGCCGGCCTTTCGTATAACGTAACCGGATCGCCCACCTGCAACACCCGACCTTTATTCATCACCGCGATACGATCCGACATAGTCAGGGCTTCCTCTTGATCGTGGGTGACATAGATGAACGTTATTCCCACCTGCGCCTGAAGTTGTTTTAGCTCGATCTGCATGGCTTTGCGCAATTTTAGATCCAAAGCGCCCAACGGTTCGTCCAGTAACAAAACCGCTGGTTGGTTGACCAGAGCGCGCGCCAGGGCGACGCGCTGCTGCTGCCCGCCCGATAGCTGAGAGGGCTTGCGGTTGCTCATCTCGGCGAGTTGTACCATTTCTAGCGCCTCATGGACACGGCGTTCACGCTCCGAGCGCGAGACGCGGCGCACTTCCAGACCAAACCCCACATTCCGAGCGACGTTTAAATGTGGAAATAGCGCATAATTCTGAAACACTGTGTTCACCGGACGCAGGTTTGGTGGAACCTTGCTCATTGGGCGGCCTTGAATAAAGATCTCGCCTCGAGTGGGGCGCTCAAAGCCGGCGATCAACCGCAAGGTGGTTGTTTTTCCGCACCCACTCGGACCCAGCAGGGTGAAGAACTCTCCCTGAGCAATCTCTAAATTCATATCCTGCACGGCATAGACTTCTTCAGTCACGTCGCCGCGCGTCGAAGCAAATACTTTGGTGACATCGCGCAGCTCAACAGCCGGTTCGCTCATGATTTCCTCAAAACAATGGTTATTTTTTCTTGGGCTGTGGCGTCTGACCGACGCGACGCAGCCATTCGGAGATCAAAACAATCGCCATAGAAGCAGTCATCAAGATCGCCGCCATGGAGACCACCAATGGCAGGCGGGTGGGAAAACGCAATTGTGAGTAAAGATACACAGGCAGCGTTGGTTGTGTGCCTACCAGGAAGGAGGCGATGGCAAATTCGTCAAACGAAATTGTGAAGCAAATCAAAAACGCCGCCGTCAGTGCCGGAAAGATGATGGGTATTGTGACCCGCCGTAATGCACCCCAATAGGTGGCGCCTAAATCCATAGCCGCCTCCTCCAGGTTTTGCGGGAAACCCACCAGACGGGCGATGACCACCAGCATAGCGTATGGCAGACTGATAACCACATGTGCCAGCCCGGCGGTCCAAGCTGATAAACGGACGCCGAGACTATGCAGCATGATCAATAACGATACTCCCAGGATAATGTAAGGGATTACTAGAGGCAACGCAGCAACAGCAACGAAAATATTACGACCGGGAAATTCATAACGCACAACGACCAGCGCGCCCATCGTGCCTAGTACGGTAGCCAGAAAAGATGATCCCAGCGCCAATAAGATGCTGGTGCGCACTGCCCGAATTAACTCCGAATTCTCTGACAACTGGCGATACCATTGCAGGGTAAAACCTCGGAGTGGGAAAACCAGGCGCGTCGAGTCATTGAACGAAAACAAGATCAACAGGAAGATCGGCAGAAACAAGATGATGACGATCAGCCAGTAATAGAGCAAGCCAAACGAAGGGAAGCGGCTCTTTTCCATGACGCTACAACTCCAACAGCTTCGAGAATGAGCCCATCCGACTGAACAGCGCTAACAGTACGATCACTGCCAGTAGCATTGCCAGACTCATCACCGAACCCATTGACCAGTTCAAGGCGCGCACGAACTGGTCCTGGATCAGGTTGCCGTACATGGCTCCCTGCCCACCGCCCACCAACAAAGGAGTCACATATTCACCCAGGGTGGGGATGAGGCAGAAAAAGAAACCCGCAATAATCCCCGGCGCGCTCAACGGCAGCGTGACGCGCAGAAAAGATTGCCAGGGCTTACAGCCCAAATCCGCCGCGGCTTCCAACAACGAACGGTCAATCCGCTCCAACGCGGCGAAGATGGGCAAAGCCACAAAAGGCACCCACACATAAACCAGAGTGACCATCACTGCATTGCGGCTATACAGGAGAATGGGGCTTGCTCGATCAATGATCCCCAAACTGAGCAAGAAGGTATTCAGCAAGCCATTGGTGCCCAAGATCAATTTCCAGGCGAACACACGCAACAAGTAGCTTGTCCAGGTGGGGATAATGATCAGGGTCATCAAAGTCAATTTTCGTTCGCCAGCTTGAAACGCCAGGAAATAGGCCAGTGGATAGGCCAGCAAGGTGGAAATGCTGGCGATGCCAAAAGCTATTAACGAAGAACGCCACAGCAGGCGATGATATGCGGTATTCGCAATAAATTGGCGATAATGCTCCAAAGTGAATACGTTCCGCGCTTCGCCGATAGTGCCAGCGCGAAAGCTAAAGACCGCCATGATGCCCAATGGCAGCAAGAAGAACAGCGTCAGATACACGCCAGGCGGTCCAATCAATGCAAGCAGGCGTTTCGGATGTTCCATGCTCAATGCCCTGGGCTGGGGCTCCCAATCTCTGGAAGCCCCAGCAATCGAATTGAGGTCCTATCGAGAAGTTTTCACTTCAGACCAGGTGTTTGCCCATAACTGACGCTGCTCGTCGGTGATATATTTATAGAAAATGGTGCGCGCCAGCATGTCTTGATCGTCCAGCGAAAGTAGTTTAACGATATCAGGCTTGACCAGCGAGAGCGCCGCCTGGTTGGCGATGCCATAACCATACTCATTCGCCAGATAGGCTTGAGCTTCTGGGGCCAGATAAGCGTCAATCATCTCCAGCGCCAGCTCGACATTCTTGGAAGTGCTGGGAATACCAAAACCGCACAGGTAGCCCGTGCGCCCTTCTTTGGGGTCAATATAGACTACATCGTAGTTCTCATTGAGCAGGCTGACATACGAAGCATTCCAGGCGCCCACGCCCAGCCAGGCGTCACCAGAAGCCAGCATCTGATCCAGATCGGTTTGCCCCGTCCAATAAGCCAGCACACTCGGCGCCAGCTCCAAAAGCTTTTGCCGCACCTGCTCGTATTGTTCCGGCGTCTGATCCCAGGGATCGAGGCCCAATGCTAACGAAGCCCAAACATGCGCCGCCTCTCCTGAGTCGTTGATGGCAATATGCCCTTTGTATTGTGGGTCCCAAATATCTGCCCACGATTCGGGAACTTTCTCCACCAAATCCTTGCGCACCAAGATGGATTCATAGCCCCAATCCCAGGGCACCCAGTATTGTTGACCGTTGAATTCTCCTTGTTTTGCCAGCGAAGGGCTGACGTTGGGCCAATTCTTCAACTTAGAGGTGTCAATGGGCTGCACCATGTTGTTATCCACCAGGATCTTCCAGAAGTTGGAGCAGGGGTGGACAAGATCAGCTTCGAAGCCGCTTTGTAGCTTGGAAAAGACCTCCGCGCTTTCAGTCAAAAAGCTGAAGTCCACCTGAACCTGGGGATGGTTCTTCTTGAATTCGCCCCAAAATTCTGGAATTTCGTAGCCTGCCCAGTCGAGCATCACCAGTCGCTGAGCGCCAGGCGTTTGAGCCGGAGCGGTTGGTTGTTCGGGTGGCGTTGTGGGCTGTTCCGGCAGTGCTGTAGGCGGCTCGGCAGTTGGCTGCGCCGGTTGCGCGCAGGCAGCCAACATCAGACTGAACACGACCAGCCAGGCAAGACCAATCCAGGCGCTTTTTTTAAGGGACATTCTATTCCTCCTTCTGTATTTCCACATGCGAATTGAACTGGGTTCAGCGGCCTTGCTGATTTGAACGCTTCAATTTAGTCGCAATTTCACCTCCTTCATCATTCATGCGCGGGCAGTTGATCCATCCCCGCTTGCTGAGCCAGTTGCCTCACCATTTGCGAGAGTTCCGCAACCTGCTCTTGCGGTATCTGCGGCGGCTGATATGCGCTCAACAATTCTCGAACGCGCTGGCGCGCACGTGTTACGGCGTCTGGTTTGCCTTCCTCCTGCCAGGCGCGCACCGAGCCGCGGTCAATCACTGCTGAAGGCAGGTATTGCTCTTTGGCAAACAACTGCCGGGTGATCTTCTGTTTTAGAAATTCGCCTTTGAAGTTGATATCGGCGAACATGGCGATCGCCAACGTTTCAGTTGGTGTTTGGACGCCGGCAAGCAGGCGCTTCGCCATGGCGATCGCTTCTGCATCCAGCACCAGCTTTTCGGGGCTGAAGCAGGCCAGAAAATCCAACATGCCTGCGCCGGAGATCATATTGATGCCGGCCAGAGCGCCAATCATTGCTGTAACGCCGCTCTCCAGCCCAGCCTGAGCGTCTATCAATTTGGCGTCGCTGGCGCACAAATAGGTATGTGTGGGCAATCCTAGCGCCTTGCCCACCTGAGCATAAGCCGCGTCAATCATTGCCGTTTCAATAGCGCCCATCGGAGTGGTTCCTTTGCGCATATCGAAGATCGCCGGCGCGCCGCCCCAAACGATGGGCGCGCCAGGCTGAGCGAGCTGATGAATAACCACGCCGCTGATGCACTCTGCAGCGTGTTGCACCACTGCGCCGATGAGGGTGACCGGCGCCGCGGCGCCGGCAAGGGGCATAGAGACCATTTGCGCCGGCACATGCGCCCGCGCCAGTTCGATCAAGTTCTGCGCGCCGAAATCGCTCCAGATCAACGGCGGCGAGGGACAGACGTCAAAGATTGCCTGAGGTCTCTCGGCCAGCTCCTGACGACCGCCAGCGAAGATCGCCAACATATCTATCATGCGCTGGAGCGTGGGGATAGAAAACGCACCGGTGACAACAGGTTTGGTTGAATATAGCAACACCAGATATAGGCGGTACAAATCGCCGATCGCCTTCGGGACCTCGTTGCACACCACGGCAGTGGATTGGGCGTCGTACTGCGGCAACATTTCCGCCAGCTTCACAATGCGCACCAAATCCTGCGTGTAAGAAGGCCGATGCTCCAGCGTCTCAGAGTCGAGGATATGCACGCCAGAGGAGCCCGGGTCAAAGTGTACGGCGTCGCCGCCGTAATTCACCATCGCCTGGCCAGATCGGTCATATAGATAAAATTGGCTCGGCGCGCTGGAGAGCGCTTCTTCTCCTACCTTGCGCGGGATGCGCACCACTTCGTTGGCTTCATCTACCGTGCAGCCAGCATCGGCCAGCAAGCGCCGCGCTTCCGCCGATTGCACCTTGATCCCCGGCTGCATCATCAATTCATAGGCTTCGTCCACAACGCGCCAGACTAACTCATCGGAAAGCAAAGTAATTTTGGGTTGCATGGTGTTTTATTTTCCTGCTAACATCGCTTTGCGCGCTCATTCGATGGATTGGATAATGGCCTGCAGTTCGGCGGAGGTTTTCTCATCCAACAGATCGGGTTGATGCGTCTCCAGGATTTGGCGGGCTTTAGCCAGCGCCCAATCTGCAGGGCCGTCGCCTTTCTCCTGCCATTCGTTGTACGGGCGACGATCCATGAATTGGGGCAGGAAGATCTCCCGCATGTGACGCAGGGTGTGTTTTTGCTTGAGGAAGTTGCCGCCTGGTCCAACAGCGCGGATCGTATCCAGCGCCAACGTTTCGTCGTCCACCACAATGCCCTGCATCATCTTGTGGATGATGCTGAAGATTTCGCAGTCCAATAACATTTGCGCATACGACCAGATGCGGCTGCCATGCAAGAAACCCACGCCTAACAACATATCCGACATTACCACACAAGCCATGAAGGTGGACAGGCTGTTATCCACACCCGCCTGCCAGTTTGGTTCCTTTGCGCCAGTGGCAAAAGAACCCATCGAAAGCGGGATATTATAAAAGTCCGAAAGCACGTTGGTGGCTGCACCAAACAGATAATCTTCGGGGCCGCCGCCGGTGTAAGCGCCGGTGCGCAAATCAGAGGCAGTTTGCGCTGCAGCATAGAACACCGGCGCGCCGGGGTAAGCCAGTTGAATCAGCGCCGTGGCTGAGATCACTTCCGCATTGCCCACCACCAGATTGCCCGCCAGCGTAGCCGGTCCGGTGGTCAGGCAAGATGCCATGGTCATAAAGCCTACCGGCACACCGGCTTCGGCGCCGATCAAAGCCGCGTCCAGGCTGCCGCCATCGTGGCCCAAAGGTGGCGCAGTGCATTGCATAATCGAAAGCACGGGGCGTTTGCGCAACGCCTCACGCCCGCCGGCGATCACTGCAGCCATTTCAATCGCAGCCCGCGCTTCTTTCTCGGAATAGATGCTCTCCGTCTGGGCATGCTTGGTGGAGTTATCCCAAATGGCTTTCAACTCGTGCAAACCGCGGGTATGCGGCGGTTTATCTTGCGCCGAAACCGCCACCCAATGAAACCCTACTTCCTCCAAATAGTCCGCCACGCGAGCAATATCCACCACATCTTGGAGGCAAGAGCGGCGGCGCTCGCCGCTGTGAATATCAATCACTTCCACGCCACAACCATCCGTCCCAACGAAGACGTGATTGCCATCCAGCGGCAGATCCTGCGCCGGATCACGCGCAGCCAGTGTATAAGCTGGTGGCGCTTTTTTAAGCGCCTCTTCGATCAAATATCCCGGCGCTTTGACAATCTGCGTCTGCCAATCCACGGTCGCGCCGTGCGCCGCCCAAATGTCCAGAGCGCGTTGCGATGGAAAACGCACGCCCACCGTTTCAATCACGTCCAGGGTAGCGGTGTGGATGCGCT
>DYGV01000028.1:3166-12520 GCA_020724505.1 Anaerolinea thermophila | reverse complement strand
CACCTCCTGCGGGTCGAGGATGTTCAGGCTCAGTTTCGGGTTGGTGATAGATTTGATGCTGCGCGTCATAACGCCTCCTATGCCGCGCTTGCCGCGCGCGTCTCGCCCACCAACCGCCGAGCCACCTGCACCGCTCCAATCGCGTCTTCGCTGTAGCCATCGGCGCCGATTTCCTGCACCCACTCGCGGGTCACCGGCGCGCCACCCACCATGACCTTAACCTTTGGCCTCATGCCCAAATCATCCAGCGCCTCCACCACATCACGCTGCCGCACCATGGTGGTCGTCAACAGGGCGCTGACGCCAACAATATCCGCCCCCACTTCGCGAGCTTTTTGAACGATGGTCTCTACCGGCACATCCACGCCCAGATCGAAGACCTGGAAACCGGCGGCGGAGAGCATTGTTCCCACCAGGGTCTTTCCAATATCGTGGATATCGCCGTGAATAGTTGCCAGCACCACTTTACCCAACACCTCGCGCGCGGTGCCACGCCGCGTCATCTCCGGCTCCAACGCGGCAACGGCGGCTTTCATTGCTTCGCCTGCCATCACCAATTCGGGCAGGAAAGCGTTGCCGCATGAAAATTCATTGCCCACATGGTTCACGCCGACGACGAAGCCCTTGTTAATCGCTTCCAGCGGATCCATCCCCTGTTCGATTGCCAGCCGGGCTAGCCGGTCGGCCTCCTCCGAATCGCCGTCAATGATGCTTTGAGCCATCGCTTTGAACAGTTCTTCAGACATGTGTATCTCCTTCTTCAGTAATGATGAATTTATGATTGCCGACTCGTTCGACGTCCTAACTTATGCTCCAACGGAGAGCAGTGGGGCGATTTGGTTCTCTTTTTCCACCAGCAAAGCTTCGGAAATGCCCAGATAATTCACCAGTTCAGGGCGCAGGTTACGAATGTGAATCACGGCGCATCGGGCAGCTTCATCCGGCTGACGGGCGACAATGGCTTCGCAGATCGCCTCGTGCTCGCTGTATTCGCGCCGCAGATCCTTTTCCAGCAATTCCGGGTGGCGAAACATATATTCATACAAGCGCCAATCGGGAAACAGGTTGGAGGTCATCTGGTAAATTTTGATTAGCAGAAAATTTTCGCTGAGTTCAGCAATGTAGGAATGAAAACGCCGGTTCAATTGCCGCTGTTGAGACATATCCTCCAACGTTATGAGACCGCGAGTTTTTTCGACGATTTGGCGTAAAATTTCGCCGCGTTCTGGGGTGACATTAAGCGCCGCCATCCGCGCCGCGGCGCTCTCTAAAAGCAAGCGTAAGATATATGCATCCACGATTTCTTCGGCGCTCCACTCTGGGACGCGCACCCCGCGGTACGGGACGCGTTCCGCCAAACCCACTGAAACGAGCAAGTCCAGTGCCTCGCGCACCGGCGTTTGGCTGACGCCAAGCTGCGAAGAAATTTCTTCCTGGCGCAGCCATTCTCCCGGCGAATATTTACCAGCTACAATACGTTGATGGAGAAGCTCGAACACGCCTTCACGCAAGGATTTCTTGCGGAAGAGTTCCCCCTCCTCGGTGTTGGGCAGCGTAAAGTCCGCCATAACCACCCCGTCCTATCTATCGCTGCTACGCGGGCGCGTCGCTTCCGAATGTGCGCCGACGGCGAATTCCAGCCAGGAAACAGGCTGCCGTTATATATCATACATTATATATAATATTTTCGATTTGTAAAGATTGAGACGTTTTCAAAGTAAGGGCCAAAACTTGACTTTCCACACCCCCGGCGATAAAATTTCTCTTGAGCGATGAGGCTCGCTCGGGATGATCCAAACTGCTGAGTTTTTAGCTGATAGCCTCTGCCCCAGATGATCGTCACAGGCAGGGGCTTTTTTCGTAAGGAGGTAAGGATGACCACGCATATTCTGCTTATCCGCCATGGTCAAACCGAATGGAACCGCGTGGAACGTTTTCGCGGGCGGGCAGATGTGCCACTGAATGATGTCGGTCTGGCGCAGGCAGAGGCTACTGGTCGGCGTGTGGCTCAGAGCTGGCGACCAGTGGCTGTCTATTCCAGTCCACTCTCGCGGGCAGTCAAGACCGCCGAAGCGGTCGCCAGACATTTTGACCTGACAGTGCAGATCCATCCCGGTCTCGCCGATATTGATTACGGCGATTGGCAAGGTCTGACGCCTGACGAAGCTCGCCAGAGCTGGCCGGATGAAATTGACAACTGGTACAATCATCCCGAAAGAGCGCGCATCCCCAATGGTGAAACGCTATCGGAGTTGCGCCAGCGCGCCATGCAGACGATTGAAGAGCTGACCGCAAAACACCCCGGCGACACCATCGCCTTGGTTGGGCACACCGTGATCAATCGCGTCATTCTGCTAGGCGTGTTAGGGCTGGGGAACGAGCGCTTCTGGCGCTTGCGTCAAGATACCTGCGCGATCAATGTAATCGAAGCAGAGGCCGGCGACTACACCTTGGTTTCGTTGAACGACACCTGTCACTTACATGGCTGACCCAAACCTCCCTGCCATTTTGGAAGCCTGCGCCCAGCCAGGTTGCCCGCTCTGCCGCCTGGCGCAGAGCGCAACGGCGCGTTTTCTGGATAATTTATTCTACGAAATGGTGAACGACGCCGGTATGCGCGGACAACTGCGCGACAGCCTGGGGTTTTGTAAGACGCACACCCGCCTGCTGTTGGATACTTCACTGCGCGACCCATTGGGTTTGACCATTGTCTATCATGACGTGCTCAACGCAATCTTGTTAAACTTGCCCCGGCTGGATAAAGCAGAGCGCGCCACCGGTGTGCTGGATCGGCTATTGAGGCGTCCGCCAGAGGAAGCAGCCGAACAAGCAAAGAGCGCGCTGCAAGCGCTGACGCCGCGCACCCCTTGTCCGGCCTGCGATTACCGGGATCAATATACTCTCTCGATGCTCGAATCGCTGATTCTCCACCTGGAAACGCCAGACCTTTCTCAGGCGCTAGAGGCTTCGCATGGTTTGTGCCTGCCCCATCTGCGGTTGGCTCTGGAAAAGCCTATCTCTGCAAGCAGATGCGCAAAATTGATCCTCATTCACCAGGACAAGTTTCTCAAACTGCGCGATGAGCTGGCAGAATTTATCCGCAAAAGCGACTACCGTTTTTTGGAGGAAGGTTTTGGCGCCGAACGCAATGCCTACCAAAGAGCGATGGAAATGCTCGCAGGCAGTGAATAAAGATCGTCGTTCGATTGCTTCACTGGCAACGCTAAAAGTTCTTCACTTGAAGGAATTCCATCCATGAGATATACTCACTGAGTGAGTATATCTCATGGCAAAACACTCCACTTACATCGGCGCGCTCTCCCCTGAATACGCTTTGCTAGGCTTTCTGGAACTGGAGCCGGCCCATGGCTACGAACTGCACAGGCGCTTGCAGTTTCACCTGGGACAGGTATGGCATATCAGCCAGAGCCAGTGTTACAACATTCTGAAGCGCCTGGAAGCGCAGGGCGACATCATTGGCGAGCTACACGAACAACACCGTTTGCCGGATCGGCGCATCTTCCATATCACTGAGCAAGGGCGCTCCCGCTTCGAAGCCTGGCTGGCTGCACCTACCGGCTGCAGCGTGCGGGCGATCCGGGTGGAGTTTATCACCCGCCTGTATTTTGCACGCCTGCGCGGCCCCGCCGAAACAGAGCGCCTGATCCAAAGTCAAGTGGAAACCATCTGTCGCGGCCTGGAAAGACTTCAATCAGCGCGGCAATCGCTCGCCCCAGAACAAACCTTTAACCGATTGGGGGTGGAATTTCGCTTACAGCAATTGCGCGCCGCGCTGGATTGGCTGCAAAACTGCGTCAAAACGCTGCAAGGAGATTGAATACATGGGCAGATTGGGTCGTTTATTGCTAACCAGCTTTGTGATCTTCTCGCTCTCTGGCTGCGCCAGTGCACCCCCTATATTTTCAGACGCATTTTCCACGGCGACAGATCCAATTACAGAAATCACCGTCGCTGCAGCGGCGGATCTGCAGTTTGCGTTTAACGAAATTGCCGCCCTGTTCGAAGAAGAAACCGGCGTGAGGGTCAATCTGGTGTTTGGCTCAACCGGCTTGCTGACCCAGCAAATCGAGAATGGCGCGCCCTACGATCTGATCGCCGCGGCCAACATTGCCTATATTGAACAATTGACTGCCCAGAGTTTGGTTTTACCGGACAGTATTCAACTATATGCTCAGGGGAGAATCGTGCTTGCTGTAAATCGCTCCACAGGCATCCATGCTGCCTCACTGACCGATCTGTTAAAGCCAGAAATTCGCCATGTAGCCATCGCCAACCCGGAACATGCCCCCTATGGCATGGCTGCCATGCAAGCCCTGCAAGCCGTCGGCGTTTGGGAACAGCTTCAGCCCAAACTGGTTTATGGCGAAAATGTGCGCCAGGCGCTGCAATACGTCCAAGCAGGGGACGCAGAGGCGGGGGTCATCGCCTTATCGGTGGCAAATGTACCGGAGATTGAATGGACTCTGATTGACGGCAGTCTGCACGCGCCGCTCAACCAGGCTCTAGCAGTGGTCGCCAGCAGCGACCAACTCGAACTGGCCGCCCGCTTCGCCGCCTACATCAACGGCGAAAAAGGACGACCTATTATGCAACGCTATGGCTTCATCCTGCCCGACGAAGAGCCGCTCACTGCGAAAGATTTACAGTCATAGGTCAATTGCAACATGCAATGGTCGCCGCTGACACTTTCGCTATGGATTTCGCTCTGGTCAGGCTTGCTGGCATTAGCCGCTGGCATCTGGTTCGGATGGCTGCTGGCCAAACGTAGCTTTCCAGGCAAACTGCTGTTAGAAGGCCTTATTTCATTGCCGTTAGTGCTGCCGCCAACCGTGTTGGGATATTACCTGCTATCTGCGTTAGGCGCCCGCGGCTTGGGCCCATGGATTGAACTGGCGCTTGGCTTTCGTTTGGTGTTCAATTGGCGCGGCGCAGTGATCGCCGCGGCCATCGCTGCCCTACCGCTGGTGGCGCAAACCTCCCGCGCCGGTTTTGCTGAAACGAGCGCGGAAATCGAAGACGCCGCCCGTGTGGATGGCTGTTCCGAACGCCAGCTTTTCTGGCTGATTGACCTGCCCATCGCCTGGCGCAGCGTCATGGCCGGCGGCTTGCTGGGGTTTTTACGCGCCTTGGGGGAATTTGGCGCCACCTTGATGGTGGCCGGCAACATTCCCGGGCAAACGCAGACCCTATCCATGGCAGTGTATGACGCAGTGCAGGTTAATGATCTGGCCCGAGCCAATCAACTGACTTTGCTGCTATCCGCAACGGCGCTGGGTTTTCTGTATCTTTCGCTGTTGCTGAACCGGCGCATCTCAGACAATCGCTGAGCTAGGCCACCATGATCCTCAAGCCGGCGATGACCAGGATGACTGCTAAAATTTGCTGCAATCGCCGCGAGCCCAGCCGCCGGCTGCCATACTCAGCTCCAATCCAGCCGCCTATTCCTGCCGCCAACCCCCAAAACGGTATGCTTGCCGGCAAACTAACCATGATTGAAAACTGACCTGCCAGCCCCGCCAGCGAATTGACCAGATTAAAGACGGCAGCAGCGCCGGCGGCGCGGCGAGCGTCCGCCCAGCCGGAAAACAGCAACAGGGGACCGAGGAAAATACCGCCACCCACACCGGTCAGCCCGGCGATCAATCCCATCGCCGCGCCGGCGACCAGCGATTGCCCGCGCGAAACCGGGGTTTGGGTCTCCTCAAGCTCATCTATCGCAGCGCGGCGAAATAAGCGATAGGCTGCATACAGTAAAACCAACCCCACCACAGCACGATAGATCGCCCCAGGCAGGATAATACTTCCTCCCAGAAACGAAAACGGAATCGAGGTGAGCGCAAACGGCCAGAAGAGCCGCCCATCGAAACAACCCGCGCGATAGAACTTATAAGCGGCGATGGCAGCCACCAGGACATTCAAAGAGAGCGCGGTGGCTCTCATTTCTTCGTAAGGCAAGCCAAAAAACGCCATCACCGCCAGATAACTGGAAGCGCCAGCATTGCCAACGCTGGCGTATAACAGCGCGGCGGCAAAAAAGAAAACCGCCAGAATAAGGGAAACGCCGGTGAGCAAATGAGTCTGTCCGCTGCGAACCGAACTGGCAGTTATTGTACCAGAGACTGCAACGCTTCGCTGGCGGCCTTTGCAACGCTGGGGCGTTTGTCCATACACGCTCTTTTCAAAACCTCTATCGCTTCTTCACCGCCCAGTAGCCCCAACGAATGGGCAGCCGCAACTCGAGCAACAAATGGTTTGAGCGGATCAAGCAGAAAATCTGCTAAAGCAGCAACCGAGGCGCGGTCGCCCAACCAGCCAAGTCCGCGCGCCGCCATCACCAGGCGATGCGCATCCGCATCGCTTGACAGTAACATCTGCATCGGCGTAATGGCACGTGGCTCATGAATCCGTTTTGTCAGTACATCTATAGCCATGCCCACACGAGTCGGATCTGGTGAAAAGATGGTCTCCATCAGCTTCTCAACATACGTTTCGGCTGGCGCGTTACAAATCGAGCCGCAAATTGGGCAAGATTGAATTGCAACGGACACATGACGACAATTTGGACAAAAGAAAAGTTTCACATCAACGTTCCGAATATCCAGACAAAACCCGAATGCAGTTTCTTGGTAGCCAAAGGAATCAAAAGCGCGAAGGTGGGTAGCCGCTGAAAAAAGAGAGCATCTCTTTCCAAGCCCAATGCTCTTCAGGAGTGATTGCTTCATGTCGGGCATCCCAGGCGTGTTTGCGAATATATTCATTCATGCGCTTACTGCGATCTTCCAGACGTTGGATTGTGTCCTTAATCAAATATTCCGTTGCTCTGGGATGTATCTCCAAATAGTTGTCCAGGCAATCTCTTAAATGTTGAAAACATAACCCATCCGAGGTCGCCAATAAACGCCCCCAATCGTCGAGATGAACTTCCAATTCTTCGAGCAGCGTTAAGAGAGAAAATTGAGCGCTGCCTTCCGCTATTTGGCACACTCTACAAGAAGAGTCCACGGAAAGAACGTTCTTAAGCGATCCGCGCGGAGGAGCAATATTCAGCCAACCCAGAATGCGCTGGATGAATATACGCCATTGAGACGTCCTTTTCTCTGGATGCCATGTCTCTAAGCGATGAATAACCACTTGCGCCAGATGTTCATAGATAATACTTGTTCCCATGGCGCTGCCATGCCGGTTCACCTCCACAGATGCCAACAGCAAGGTGTGCTCAGGGCAATATCCCAGTGAAGCAATAATTCGCTCGCGGGTTTCCACATCATTGACATTCTCCCAGAGTAAATTACTGATGTAGCGGACGCCCGCCTGTTGCCGGATATAACAAATGGGACAACCAGATTGGCGAAGCGCCAATTGAAGCTGGACGGTAGTGATGCCCAAGGACATTTAATTGGATCCCTTCCAAATAATTAATAGCCCCTACCAAGCAAATACCCTGGTAGAGGCTATTAGTCTGAAGAAGACGATTGCAGCGAGCCTCATCGCTGACGTATATTCTGAGGAAATTTTACCATAAATCTCCGGCCTGAGCTTTTCACCTCGCGCGTTGCTCTGAATAAACACGAACAAGTATGACATTTGTCACTTTCAATGGATTACATCGCCTCCTTGACGCAATTTGTATTCCGCCATAAAACTACATTCGATGAATTGAATATAATTTCGAGAATAGATGTGGAAACTTATCAGACTCAAGCTCGATATTTCAAAGTTCTTATGCACCCCATACGTCTGGCACTTCTCGATATCTTACGCCGTGGCGAGGAATGCGTTTGTCACATGCAGGCTCAATCCTGGGCTCACAGCTAATGAAGACGAAGCTCTCCAATCAACAACTCAAACGAGTGATTGGCATCCTACTCTGGCTGATTGCAGCCAAGATGATTTTCGATCTGATCCAATAAGAAAGGGTTTCAAGATGACAATATCGGTCAGAGGCTCATTCAATAAGACAAAATGCAGCGTTTGCGGCGAGTATGTCTTCGACCGCTATGTGCGCATGAAAGACGGCAAATCGGTCTGCATCCCGTGCTCTGAATATGAAAAAACTGTCTTGATCGAGCGGTGAATTCCAAAATTCGACCCAGCCCTCAGGTGCAGCATGGTTCATGTGAAATTGGTTGGCTCACCTTTATGTCGCCGTTATCAGAAGATGCGCGCCGGCGTTCTCCGCGAAGCAGAACGATTGGGCATTGCAATCCATGTTGAAGAAACCGGCGACGCCGATGACCTGTCTCAATTCAATCCCCTCAATCTGCCCAGGCTATATATTGAAGGGGAGATGATCGCTCAACGGAATCCACCCAACGCGCGAGAAATCACGCAAGCTTTCCAGAAACATCAGTAAGTGAAAACACCAGGTGAAAGAGGAGCATCAAGTATGTCTGATCCCAAAGACAATGATCAATGGCATGGAATCTCGCGCCAGGAAATCGAATGGCATCCTACTATTATTGCCGAATGACGCATTGGATGCGGCCTATGCGTTACTTCTTGTGGGCGCAATGTGTACGCCTTGGACTATGAAGTCAACAAACCCGTGGTTATTGCGCCAGATATGTGCATGGTAGGATGCACAACTTGCGCAACGATTTGCACGCGTGACGCCATCGAATTTTCCTCGACCGGTTATATTCGCCAATTAATTCGCGAGCGCAAAATTCAGCGACAGTCAAAAGATATGTTGAAAAGCTCGCCCGAGAAATACGATGTAAGGCTAAAAGATCTTGTGGCAAAGGAAGGAAAATAAATCATTACCACGAAAGGTGGTTTGGTGACCTATTGCCTTAAAAGGTTATATCAAAACAGTGACAAAGATCACAATTGACGACCCGATTTCAGAAAGATAAAATATATTCACTATATCGAATATAATGATGGACAAGCAATTTCATGGAGGAACACCTTATGGACATTTTCGCTTTTCTCTTAAAGTTATTACAAGGCGGCCTAGGCAACCTGGCGGCTTACTTAGCTGCGCATGTGTTATTGTGCCTGGTGCCGGCTTTCTATATCGCCGGCGCAATGACAGCGCTGATCCCTAAGGAGTCGGTCACACGCTTTTTGGGCCGCAATGCCCCCAAATACATTTCTTATCCGGCGGCGGCGCTGGCTGGCTCGGTATTGGCGGTGTGTTCTTGCACCATTGTGCCGCTGTTCGCGGGTATTTACAAAAAAGGCGCCGGACTCGGCCCGGCGATCACATTTCTGTTCTTCGCCCCGGCAGCCAATATCCTGGCGCTGGTCTATACCGGCGGGGTGATCGGCGCTGACCTGGCCTTCGCTCGCCTGTTCCTATCGCTTGCATTTGGCATTGGCATTGGTATG
>DYGV01000028.1:2306-3156 GCA_020724505.1 Anaerolinea thermophila | reverse complement strand
ATTGTGGCGCTGATCTTCAGCCGTTCAGACATCGCCCATGACCAGGCCACTGACGCCATGTTTGCCGGCCAAAGCCAAAAGGGCATGCGCCGCGCGGCGCTGGTTTTCTTGCTCATCCTGGTCGCGCTGCTCCTTTCTGGCACGCTCAAGATCGGGCTGTTGACCCATTCTTACGCTCAGGCAACTCTACCTGTTCCCGGCGTAGACCGCTTTCAGGATTTCCTGTACCGCCTGGTTCCATTCGACGCCTCCAAAGGGGAAGAAGGCGTCACCGCCCAGGGGGCTATCCTGATTGCACTGCTAGCGCTGATTGGCCTCGCATCCTGGAAAGGAATGGAAAACATTCATGAAGGCTTCAACCGCTGGACATGGACGGCACTGAGCCTGGTGGGGTTGACCTTGCTCGTGGCTGCTTTGGGAATGCGCCCACATGCCGGTGGATTGGACATTCTCTTCACTGGCAAGTTCTTAGGTGTGTTGCTGGCCTTGATTGTTCTTGGCTGGTTACTGCGCAAGCAACTCACCGAAGACGAGCAACGCGACTTCCTATGGGAATCGTGGCGCTTTGTAAAACAGATTTTCCCGCTGTTGATTGTGGGCGTCTTCACCGTCGGCGTGATCCGTGTAATTATCAAACCAGAGTGGATTGAAGCGCTGGCCGGGAGCAACACTCTACTGGGCAACCTCGCCGGTGTGCTCTTTGGCGTCTTCATGTACTTCCCCACGCTGGTGGAAGTGCCTATCGCCAATATGTTCCTCAGTCTGGGTATGCACCGCGGTCCGCTGCTGGCTTACTTAATGGCTGACCCAGAGTTGAGTCTACAAAGCATCTTGATCGTTTCAACGATCA
>DYGV01000028.1:0-2296 GCA_020724505.1 Anaerolinea thermophila | reverse complement strand
TCCCGGGGACGGCTATCGCCAGTTATGCGCGCGATCATCGGGCGGCTGAAAGCCTGGACGTACGTGGTCTGGGTTGCGTTATTCAGCACCCTGGCCGGGTTGATCTACGGTTCCTGGGTGGATGGCGCCAGCATAGGGATATTAATTCTGTATTTGGCGCTTTTCTTGAGCACGTTAGCTTTGGGATTGTGGTGTATCAGCCGACGCAACCACACCGTCGCAGCGAAAAGTGCACCTACCTCGTCACAATCCTCCTCTGGTTAAAAGATTGAAACAATTACAGAAACGTGATTGCGTCCCAGATTTCATAATTTTCAAACAAGGAGAAAAAGACATGCTCACCATCAAAGTGTTAGGTCCTGGTTGTCCAAACTGCAAGAAAGTCGAAGCCATCGCTCGTCAAGCCGTCGAGATGTTAGGCTTGCAAGCCGAAATCATCAAGGTTACCGACTATAACCAAATCATGAACTACAACATCTTATCTACCCCGGGTCTGGTGATCAATGAAAAAGTAGTCTGCGCCGGGCGCATCCCCAGCCCAGCCGAAGTGACCACCTGGTTGGCTGATGCGGAAATGGCAACTGCGTAATACGAGCATGAAAGTGCTATGTTAATTGAAAAGTACGATCTGGAGGTTTTCACGCCGCCATGCGAACCCGGAGCAGAGCGTTACGCCGCCCGAGCAAGATTGAATGTGGACATATCCGAGGTTCTGCCATACCTGAACGCCACGCTGCGCGGCGCCGTCTATTTGCCTGAAGCCCAGGCGCTGACCTGGAAAAAGGGTGGACATAACGTCGCTTTTCACGCCTATGAGATTGCCGTCAGTAATGTGGAAGATCGCGGAGGCGCAGAAAAAGAGTTGAAAGGGTTGATCGAGCTGGTCAACCGCACCTGGGAACGGCGCGCCGAAATCACCCCGGATACTCGCACCCGCCAACGCCCCACGCCGATGGCGCTCTACAAGCTGCTGCCACAGACCAATTGCAAACAATGCGGCGAGCCAACGTGTTTTTCTTTCGCGCTCAAATTAGCCGCCGCGCAGAAGGAATTAAAGGATTGCCCGCCATTATCTGAGCCGCAATTCGCTGAACAACGCCAAGCCTTGGAGGAGATAGTTATTGAAGCGCCGTCTATTGGGTGATAATATAAAATCATGGCGCAAATCTATTGCACTTTGCTGGTTATTGGTGGATATCTACTCGGCTCGGTCTCTTCGGCGATCCTTGTCACACGTTTGTGGACGGGGAAAGACATCCGCGCCCTGGGCAACCGCAATGCGGGGGGAGCGAATGTCGCACGCAGTGTTGGGTTGGCGCCAGCGGCAATCGTCGTGTTTTTCGATATATCAAAAGGCGCGCTGCCCATTGTTGTTGCACATTTGCTAGGGCTGTCCGAAGCCTGCGGCATAGGCAGTGCAGTAGCTGCGGTGCTTGGTCACAGCTATCCGTTGTACTTCCGCTTTCGAGGCGGCCAGGGGCTAACCGTCTCACTAGGTGCGTTGCTGGCGTTAACGCCATTCGAAACGTTGCTCATCCTGCCCATCCTGGGTATGCTCTATTTGGTCATCACCGGCAGCGCAGTAGTCAGCGCGGCGACGGCCCTATTGTTGCTGGTGGGACTCAATTTATGGCGCGGCTATCCTCTGATTATTGTCCTTTCGCCGCTTATCTTTTTAGGAACGATGGGATTATGTGTCTTACCGCGCGCCCTTTCAGACTGGCGTCAGCGCTCCAATAACCGCAATGTGGTTGCTCAGTGGCTCTCCCCTAAGGCGAAGGCGCTTGAAAAGCCCACAGTTGCAGTGATCACAGACAGCGTTGCCAGCATTCCAACAGAATGGGCAACACGCGAGGGGATTCACCTAATCCCAATGACATTAATCCTGCCGGATGGCGTCTATCGCGACGGAGTGGAGGTGGAACCCCGACAATATTATCAACGCCTGCGCGAGGAGCATTTGTCACCCAAAACATCTGCACCATCGCCGGGAGAATTCCTGAGCGTCTATCAACAGCTTGCCGAAACCTATCGTTTCGGGGTGGTTATCACCCCACCAAAGGAGCTTACAAGAACCTGGGAATCGGCGTGTTTGGCAGCCCAAATGGAATCCAATTCTCTCCAGGTCGAAGTGGTGGATAGCCGTACTGCGGGCCCAGCGCAGGGTTTTATCGCCGTTGCCGCAGCGCGCGCTTCGAAAAGCGGGGCAGACATGGCCACCGTGCTTGAAAGCGTTCGGATGGCGCAGAAAGAGGTGGGTTTTGTGGGGGTTCTAGACACAGTGAAATACCTTATC
>DYGV01000027.1 GCA_020724505.1 Anaerolinea thermophila | reverse complement strand
CTGGCTTTCAAGGGCCCAGCCTTTCGGTTGCCTCCGCCTGCGCCTCGGGCGTGGATGGCATTGGCATCGCCTGGATGTTGCTCAAGATGGGAGTGATTGACGTTGCCATCGCCGGCGCCAGCGAAGCCACAATCACCGAGATCGGCGTCGCTACTTTCGATCGGGTGGGGGCAATGTCGCGGCGCAACGAGGATTATTCGACGACCCCCGCGCCCTTCGATCTGAACCGCGACGGCTTGGTGATGGGCGAAGGATCTGCGGTGCTGGTGCTGGAACGAGAAAGCTTTGCCCGCCAACGCGGGGCAGAGATCCTGGCTGAGCTGGCAGGTTACGCCGCCACCGCCGACGCCTATCACATCACTGCCCCGGCGGAGGATGGCTCCGGCGGCGCGGCGGCGATCCGCAATGCGCTGGCTTCCGCCCGCTTGAACCCCGAAGATGTGGGTTACATCAACGCCCACGGCACCGCCACCGAACTCAACGACATCTCCGAGACCAAAGCTATCAAAGCCGCCTTGGGCGAACAGGCGTATCATATCCCGGTTTCGTCCACAAAGTCCATGACCGGGCACATGATGGGCGCCACTGGCGCGTTGGAAACTATTTTCTGTGTGCAAGCGGTGCGGGAGGGCTGTCTGCCCCCCACCATCCATTATCAGACCCCCGACCCGCGCTGCGACCTGGACTACGTCCCCAACCAAGCGCGAGAGACAAAGGTCTCCGTTGCGTTGAACAACGCCTTTGGCTTCGGTGGACATAACGCGGTGTTGGTGGTGCGCGCCTACCGTGGCTAAATAACCACCCCGCCAGGGCAGAGGGCCTGCCGCAGCTTCTGCGCCTCTCCCCAATTGCTGCTATTGAGAAAACAACCACGCCCGCCGTTTTGGCGGGCGTTGGCTTGAGCAATAGAGGCGGGAAGGGTGGGATTCGAACCCACGGCTGAGGTTAAAGCCCCAGCACTCACTTAGCAGGCGAGCCCAATCGGCCTCTCTGGCACCTTCCCTTGAACATGATTGCGCCGCTTTTACGGCGTTGCGATTTTACCATACAGGGGATTATTCCGCCAGCCTCACATCCAGGCCACAGCGGCGCAATTCGTCCACAATGACCGGATCGGCTGCGGCGTCTGTCACCAACACATGCACCTCGTTCAGCGGCATCACCTGCACCAACGAACGAACTCCCAGTTTGCTGGAGTCGACCAGCATGATGACCTGTTCGGCGTTGGCTTTCATGGCGTGTTTCAAGTTGCTATACAGAGGGATCGGGTCAGTAAAACCATCCTGAGGCGTGACCCCAGCCGCGCCCAAAAAAGCCTTTTTGACCCTTAGATGGGCGAAGAAGGCTTCTGCCTGAGGTCCAATGAAAGCGCCAGTATTGATCAAGATACCCCCGCTGCACAACACAGAATTTTCCGGCAAGAGCCGCGAAGCCAGGTACGTCGTCACCAGCCCATTGGTTAGCAAAGTCAGGTTGCTATGATGCAACGCAGGGACGATAGCCGTGGCGGTGGTGCCAGCCTCAAGGATGAGGCTGTCGCCGTCCTCGATCAAGTGGTTGGCGGCATAACGTCCGATCGCCTGCTTACGCTCGTAATTGGGGTCGTTGCGGGGATCAAAATTGGGAAAATAAGGCGCTTTGGGGGCTTCTGGGGATGCGAAAACTGCGCCCCCTCGCACCCGACGCAACAATCCCCGATTTTCCAATTCCACCAGGTCGCGCCAGATGGTCATATAGGAAACATTCAATTCCAGGCTGGCCTGGGCGATAGTCAACATGCGCTCTTTTTGAAGCTGAGCGAGGAGAATTTGATGACGTTGTTCTTTGAGCATTCCGGCGCTCCCCTTGAGAATATTTCGTTTAATTATAACATATTATAACAGATTATTTCATTTATTTCTGTATTTATGACAAATAATAACTTGACAGTTGCAATGAGTTGTTGTATATTGGAAAACGGTATTGAACATCAGCCAGCGTCCTCAACAGCAAGCCCAACTTTTTGAAAGCAGGAGGTAGATCAGCATAGAACTTGGAGTTTGATGACATATGTCACTTTCATCGATAATATATTATCGATTATAATAGCAAAAGCGTTTTGATGCTGGTTTTCCCACTCTATGTGGAATGATTTTTTAGATTGAATATCACCGAGGTCGAGGGATACGATCGGATGCATATCCGGTGGATGCAGTTCCATCAAGGGTTTGCTGCTCTGAAGCTGGCAGAGACGATTCGGCCCGCCCACTGGTTGGAGTTGGCCGCCTCCGAAAGAAAACACTGCCCGGGCGTTTTCGCCTGAGCGGTGTTTTTTATTTCTACAAGGAGAAACCTGATGACCCTTTTAGACAGCAAAACCATCACTTACGAACAACTGGCAAAAACCATTGACCATTCTCTGCTCAGACCTGAACTAACCGAAGCCGAGGTGATCGCCGGTTGTGAACTGGCGCAGCACTATCATGTGGCTTCAGTGTGCGTCAAGCCCTGCCATGTGAAGCTGGCCGCGGAGCTGCTGCGCGATTCGGATGTCGCGGTTGGCACCGTGGTGGGCTTTCCTCATGGCAGTCAGACTACCGCCGTCAAAGCCTTTGAGGCGCGTGAAGCAATCGCCAACGGCGCAGAAGAGCTGGATATGGTGCTGAATATTGGCGAGTTGCGTTCCGGCCACGCCGACTACGTGCGCGAGGATATCCGCGCCGTGGTTCAGGCTGCGCGTGAAAGCGGCAAACACATCCTGGTAAAAGTCATCCTGGAAAACGCCTATCTGACCGACGAAGAAAAAGTTCTTGGTTGTCAGCTTGCTGAGCAGGCTGGTGCGGACTTCGTCAAGACCTCCACCGGCTTTGCGCCTGGCGGGGCGACCCTGAAAGACCTGCGGCTGATGCGCGCCGCGGTTAGCCCACGGGTGCAGGTCAAAGCCGCAGGCGGTGTGCGTACCCTGGACGCGCTCCTGGAGGTGATTGACGCTGGTGTCACGCGTTGTGGGGCGACAGCCACCGCTGCCATCCTGGATGAGTTTCGCAAGCGTCATCATTTGGAGGAATGAGATGATCGCAGATAAGCCTTTGAAGGTTGGCGTCGTTGGGGCGGGCTTTATTGGCCCGGCGCATGTCGAGGCGTTGCGCCGTCTGGGCATCCAAGTGCTTGGTTTGTGCGAGTGTGGCTCCGAGCGAGCGCGCCAAAAAGCTGCGGAAATGCGCCTGGAAAAAGCCTACCCCGAATTCGAGGATATGCTTGTGGATGCGGAGTTGGATGTGATCCACATCACCTCGCCCAATTATTTACACGCCCCGCAAGCCAAAGCCGTCTTGCAGGCTGGCAAACACGTGGTGTGCGAGAAGCCTCTGGCAATGAACTCTGCCGAATCGGCTGAGTTGGTGCAAATCGCCAAAGCTTCTGGCAAAGTTGCCGCCGTCAACTTCAACATCCGCTTCTACCCGCTGGCGTTGCAAGCCCGCGCCATGGTGCAGAGCGGCGAGATCGGCGAGGTGTTCATTGTGCAGGGATCCTATCTGCAAGACTGGTTGTTACTGCCCACCGACTGGAACTGGCGATTGGAGCCCGAACTGGGCGGCGAGATGCGCGCCGTGGCCGATATTGGCTCACATTGGCTAGATTTGCTGACTTTTATCACCGGCGAGGAGGTGGAAGCAGTGTTGGCGGACTTCAAGACCTTCCTGCCGGTGCGTCGCAAACCCACCACCCAGATAGACACCTTTGGCGGCAAGTTGCAGACCGCCGCCGAATATGTCGAGCAGCCGATCCACACCGAGGATTACGCCAGCATTCTGCTGCGTTTCAGCAACGGCGCACGCGGCGTGCTCACCGTCTCGCAGGTCAGCGCGGGGCGCAAGAATCGCCTGTACTACGAAATTGACGGTTCAAAAGCGGCTTTGGCCTGGGATTCGGAGCGCCCGAACGAACTGTGGATTGGACACCGCGAACGCCCAAATGAGTTGCTCATGAAAGACCCTTCACTGCTCGTCCCACAGGCGCGGCAATATACTTCCTACCCCGGTGGGCACAATGAAGGCTTCCCGGATACGTTCAAGCAGCTTTATAAAGCAATTTACGACTATATTGCCCAGGGCGACCTGACCGCCAAGGCAGATTTCGCTACCTTTGAGGACGGCCATAAAGAGCTGGTTTTGGGCGAAGCCATCTTGCGCAGCTCAAAAGAAGGCCGTTGGGTGGATGTGAAAGGATAAGGAGGACAACTATGAAACTCGGATTGATGAGCGCCGCCTTTCCGGGCTGGTCGCTGGAAAAATTAGCCGCCTGGGCGGCGGAGAACGGCTTCGAAATGCTGGAGCTAGCCTGTTGGCCAGTGGGCAAAGCCGAACGGCGTTACGCCGGAGTGACCACCCTGGATGTGGCAGATTTTAACGCCGCGAAGGTAAAAGAAACCAAAGCTATCCTCAAGAAATACAACCTCGAAATCTCGTCGCTGGGCTATTACCCGAACCCGTTGCACCCAGACCTGGAACATCGTGAAACAGTGATCAATCACCTGAAGAAAGTCATCGTAGCTGCTGGGATGCTGGAAATCCCCGTTGTGGGTACTTTTGTGGGGCGGGACAAGAACAAAACGATCGAAGAGAACTGGGTCGAGTTCGAGAAAGTCTGGCCGCCATTGGTACGCTTTGCCGCCGAACATAACGTCAAGATTGCCATCGAAAATTGCCCAATGATCTTCTCCAACGACGAATGGCCGGGAGGAAACAACCTGGCCATTTCGCCCGCCGTATGGCGCAAGATGTTCGAGATCATCCCGGACAAAAACTTTGGATTGAATCTCGACCCCTCGCATCTGATCTGGCAATTCATTGACTATGTGCGTGTGGTTTATGAGTTCAAAGATCGCCTGTTCCATGTGCACGCCAAAGACCTGCGCATTGATTACGAGCAGCTTTATCAACGCGGCGTGCTCTCCCTGGGGATGGGCTGGCAAATTCCACGCCTGCCAGGCTTGGGAGATGTCAATTGGGGCAAGTTCATCAGCGCGCTATACGGCGTAGGATATGACTATGTGGTGAGCATTGAACACGAGGACCGCGCTTTTGAAAAGACCGAGGAATTGGTGATCCGCGGCTTTTTGCTGGCGCGAGATGTGCTGCGCCCCTACATTCACTAAATGGCCTGCGAGATCTTTTACCGAGATGGATGAAGCTATGATGAGTTCGGAGAAGCAATACATCGGCGTGGATCTGGGGGGAACGCATCTGCGAGCTGCGCTTGTTCACGGTGAGAGCGGTGAATTAACATCCCTGCTTCAGGTACCCACATTGGCGCGGGAAGGTCACGAAGCGGTGATTGCCCGCATGGCAGGTCTGATCGAGCAGGTGATCCAATCCAGTGGAATATCCAAAACGCAGGTGGGCGGGATTGGTATCGGCGTGCCGGGAAAATTGGATCTCGAGCGTGGGTTGGTGCTTTTCTTGCCTAATCTGCCGGGAAACTGGCCGAATGTGCCTCTGCGCAGCCAGATCGAGGAACGCGTTGGCCTCTCAACCTATTTGATCAACGACGCACGCGCTATGACCTTCGGCGAATGGAAATTCGGCGCAGGGCGGGGCGTGGACACCATAGCCTGTTTTACCCTGGGCACCGGCGTCGGCGGCGGGCTGGTCATCAACGGCAAGTTGAATCTGAATTTAGGCGGCACCGCCGGAGAGCTGGGTCACCAGACGATTGATCTGAACGGTCCCACTTGCGGTTGCGGCAACAAAGGCTGCCTGGAAGTGTACGCTTCCGGGCCAGCGATCGCTGCCATGGGGTTGAAAGCGGTGGTGCAGGGATTGACCACCCGCATCGGCGAGATGGTGGGCTACGATCTCAACAAAATCACTCCCGAAGTGATCTATCAGGCTGCCCTGGCGGGAGACGCGATTGCCCAGGATATTTATCGTCATGCGGGAGAATGTATTGGCATTGCCGCTTCCAATGTGATCGTCTCGGTCGGGCCACGCAAGATCGTCATTGGCGGCGGCGTCGCCCAGGCTGGGGAGCTGCTGCTTTCGCCCATTCGCCGCACCGTGTTGGAACGGGTGCGCATTACCTCCCTTTCGCAAGTGGAGATCACCCTGGCGGAGTTAGGCACGCACGCTGGCTTGGTGGGAGCAGCCATGTGGGCTAAGGAGTGCAACCCGGGCGGTTAGATCGTGGACGGCGCAAAGATGTCATTCAACGCCCTTGCTGATCTGCATCCGATCTTCCGCTAAAAAGCAACCACCCAATATCCTGATTGTCGGAGGTGCATATCGAAGGATCGCCGAGAAGAAGAGAGATGTGTGAGCGCAACCTGGATGGGAATTCGAACCCCTCAGCCAGGCGCTCGAAACAGCGTAAGAGCGAATGTCCGTAGATCAGATGCTCTGGGAAGTATCTTAGGACCAATCATTTTAGTCAAGGAGAAGGAAATGAATAAATTGAGAACCCTGTCACTCTTTATGCTCTTGACCATCCTGGTTAGCATGGTCGCGGCGTGTACGCCGGCCGCACAACCGACTCAGGCGCCGCCGGCTGCCACCCAGGCGCCGGCCGTAACCGAAGAAGCCCCAGTCGCGACAGAAGCCCCGGTAGCTACCGAAGCCCCCGTGGTGACCGAGGCTCCGATGGCGGCGGGTGTGCCGACCTGTGGGACACCGGGGAAGAAGATCGTCGTGGGACTGAGCAACGGTTACTTCGGCACCGACTGGCGCACGCAGGACCTGAACGTGGCCGAGCAGGTATTCAACGAGCTGAAGGAAAAGGGCTGGATCGCCGCCGACAGCGAGTTGAAGATCCAGAACGCTGGGGCGGACACCAACCAGCAGATCCAGCAGTTCCGCAACATGATCAACGAAAAGGTGGACGTGCTGATGATCAACGCCAACTCCGCCACGGCGCTGAATGCGGTGATTGACGAGGCAAAGGACGCTGGCATTCCGGTGATCTCCTTCGATCAGGCGGTAACCAACCCCTATGCGGTGAACGTGACGGTGGATCACTACCAGTGGGGCAAGCGTTACGCCGAGTGGCTGGCGGAAGCGTTGGGTGGCAAGGGCAAAGTGGTCTTGATTGACGGCTTGCCCGGGCATCCGGCGGCGGAAGCCCGCAAGCAGGCGGCGAAGGATGTCTTCGCCAACTACCCGGACATCCAGATCGTGCAGGAGATCTACGGCATGTGGGATCAGGCTAAGGCGCAGGCGGCGACCGCCGACCTGCTGGCCGCTCAGCCGGAGATTGACGGCATCTTCGTCGAAGACTCGATGGCGATGGGTGTGATGCGCGCCCTGCAGGCGGCCAACCGCACAGTGAAGGCGATGACCGGGGAAGCCACGCCGGGCTATCTGAAGATGTGGAAGGAGCAGCTTGCCAAGCAGCCCGACTTCCAGAGCTTCGCACAGGCGAACCCGCCTGGGATCAGCGGCTCGGCGATCAAGGTGGCGGTGTTGACGGCCATCGGCTGCCAGCTCAAGCCGCTGGAGAACAACACCTTCTTCTACCCCATCTCGAAGTTCGGCGGCAACGAGAAGCTGGACGAGTTCCTGAAGGAGATGGAAGGCAAGCCGGAAACCTACTTCCTCGACGAGTGGCTCACCGACGAGCAGGCGCTTGCCTTGTTTGAGTAATACCTGCGTCTGATCGGCTTTGTATTGATTGGCTTTTGCTAAATCGGAGGATGGTGTAGGGGAGCGAACATTCCCCTACACCATCCCCAACTGGACAGGAGACGAACTTTGGAAAACAACGGCTCTGTGATCCTGGAGACGAAATCCATCAAAAAGTCTTTTGGCGGTGTAAAAGCCCTGGTGGATGGTTCTTTCTCTTGCAGACAAGGAGAAATCGTCGGGCTGCTCGGAGCGAATGGTTCCGGGAAGACAACTTTCTCTAAAATCATAATGGGCTTGCTGCACAGCGACGCGGGAGAGATCTATATCGAGGGGCAGCCGGTCCACTTCCGCTCGCCTATGGATGCCATGCGCCAGGGGATTGTCATGGTTCATCAGCAGCTAAGCCTGATTCCCGACCTGACTGTTTGGGAAAACATCAACCTTGGGCATGAGCCCAGAACAAAAATTGGCGCGCTGGACGATGAGACCGCCCGCAGGAAAGCCGCGGAGGTGATCAATCGCTTGGCGCCGGGGCTTTCGCTGGATCGGGTGGTGAAAACCCTGTTGCCTTCAGAACAACAACTGGTTGAGATTGCAAAAGCGCTTTCGAAGGGCGGGAAGTTGCTGATCCTGGACGAGCCGACTGCTGCTTTGGAGCAAACCCAAGTAAACCGGCTATTCGAGATCATGCGTGAATTGAAAAGCCAGGGGACCACGATCATCTTCATCTCCCATCGCTTGGGGGAAGTGTTGGAAATCTGCGACTATGTAGTCGTCTTTCGCAACGGCGCCAATGTGGGCACGGTGCGCTTTGAAAAAGATGGACGGGATGAAAACCGCATTGTTTCCCTGATTACCGGAAAGGAAGAAAGCGGACAGCAAAACGGGGCGAAAGATCGCATCCGCTCGGAAGAGGCGCGTCTAGAAGCCCGGCATCTTTCCGCGGGGATGCTGAAGGAAATCAGCTTTACTGCGCATCGCGGAGAAATTATCGGCATCGGCGGGCTGCAAGGTCAGGGGCAGGAAGATTTATTGCTGATGTTGGCTGGCATGATCCACCTAGAGAAAGGCGAACTGCGCGTCAATGGCAAGCCGGTAAAGTTTCACCACCCCGCCGACGCCATCCGCCATGGCGTTGTACTGGTGCCTGGCGACCGACAAAAAGAAGGGTTGTTCCTCAACCATAGCCTGTTCATGAACGTGATTTACGCCCGTTTCGGTTTGCGGGGCGACTGGTTGATCCCTTTCAAGAGGCTGCGAGAGGAGGTCAAACAGGTGGTGTCCACGCTCTCGATCCGCACGGAGAGCCTCGAAACCGAGATGCAAAACCTGAGCGGAGGCAACCAACAGAAGGTGGTGGTAGGTAAGTGGCTGCCGCTCAAGCCGCAGGTACTGTTGCTGAGCGACCCAGCCAAAGGGGTGGATGTGCAGGCGAAGCGTGAGCTATATGACTTGATCCGCGACTTAGCCCGCCGCGGCACGTCGGTCATTCTCTACGCCAGCGATAACGAAGAATTGGTTTCGCATTGCGACCGGATTTTTGTGCTTTACGAGGGCCAGATTGTTGAAGAGCTGGCGGGCGCTGAGATCACCGAAGACAACCTGGTGGCAGCCTCGCTGCGCGCCACGGTGAAACAATCCGCCTAAGCACGCGCCAGTCAAAAGAGGATCCATGAATATTGTAAATCAGTTGAAAAATATCAGCCGCAAACCTGAATTTCCAAGCGTGATTATTTTGATCACGGTGATTGCGCTGAACGCCGCTTTGCAGAAAAATTTCTTCGCCGTCAACGTGATCAACGTCAATTTGTTGACCTTTACGCCATTGATCCTGATCAGCATCGGCCAGGCGGTGATCATCTTGGGTGGGGGGCTGGATTTGTCCGTTGGCACACAGGTATCTTTGATTAACGTGATCATGGCGGTGTTAATGAAAGATGCAGGGGATAATCACGCCGCAGTAATCCCCGGATTTCTGGCGGCCATGATTGCCGCCCTGGGTATGGGTTTTGTGAACGGATTTACTGCCGGCTACCTGAACCTGCCGCCGATGATCGCCACTTTTGCCACCTCAGCCATATGGTACGGATTGGCGCTGCTGATCCTGCCCTCGCCTGGCGGGGCGATCCCCACCTGGTTGGTGAAAGGGTTTAGCTGGAAATACTCTTTGATTTCGATGCCACTGATCGTCATCGTATTGGCTTACTTATTGTGGGTTTTTGTTCGGCGCAGGCCATTAGGGCGCTATATCTACGCCGTAGGCAGCAATGAGGCGGCGGCATACGCCAATGGCGTCAACACTCGACGGGTGAAACTCTATTCGTATATCCTGGGGAGCTTCTTCGTCATGTTGGGTGGGTTTGCCATCACCTTTCAGGCGGCTTCAGGGGATGCCCGTTTGGGGCTTTCCTACACCCTGACCTCCATCGCCGCCGTGGTGGTGGGCGGCATTGCCCTGAAGGGCGGCAGCGGCAACGTCATCGGCGCGGTGTTTGGCGCCATTATCTTGAATATGGTGATCAACCTGATTTACTTCGCCAACATTCCCAGCGAATACCAGGAATTTACCAAAGGCGCCATCATCATCCTGGCTCTTGCTCTGGCGGTTGTATATCGGCGCAGAGAAAGCAAGAGTTTAGCGATTTCATGAGCGCCGAGATGAATTGCAGTTACATTGTTTCGAGGAGAGAAAAACGGTGAACGGAGCTATGACCGTCAGCGAACCCCGCGGCACAGCGCGTTTGAAGAAGATGTACGCTTATTATCGCGGGGCGCTAGTTCCTTTTTTGATCGCCATCATCCTGATTATCGCCGGCGAGTTTGTATCATCCGGCTTTGCCAGTCCGAATCATGTATTGATCTTGCTGAAAACCGCTTCGCTGCTGGGGGTGTTGGTGCTGGCGCAATCCATTGTGATTATCGCTGGCGGCGAAGGTATTGATCTTTCAGTAGGAGCGATTGCCAGCATCTGCGCTGTCATGGCGGCGGTGGTGATGCAAGGCGAGGATGCGAAACTGTTGATAGCTATTCCTTTAGTAATTGCGGTCGGTTTTTTCCTGGGGTTAATCAACGGTGTTGGCATTGCTGTCTTCAGCGTCCCGCCGCTTATTATGACCCTGGGCATGTCCAGCGTGATTAATGGCTTAGTGATTATATACAGCAAAGGGTTCATTATTCGAGGCAGCGCCTCCAAGCTGTTGCAAACCATCGGCAGCGGCCAGTCACTTTTCGGCATACCCAACATGCTTTTTGTCTGGCTGGTCATTATTGTCATTGCCCTTTTTGTATTGGGCCGCACCAAGTCGGGCATCACTTTATATGGGGTTGGTGCGAATGAGCTAACCGCCGAACTCAACGGCGTCCACGCCAAACGCGTGCGGGCGCTGGCTTATGCGTTTAGCGGGGCTATCTCGGCTCTGGCAGGCGTATTTTTGTTGGGTTATAACGGCTTACCCTTCATGGAAATGGGATCGCCCTACGTGTTGCCGAGCGTGGCGGCAGCGGTGATTGGCGGAATCTCTCTGGCGGGCGGCGCTGGCAACTATTTAGGCGCAGTGGGCGGCTCTATCTTACTGACCACATTGACCGCGCTTTTAGTCACCATGCGCATGGGAGAAGGCGGCAAGCAGGTTGTGTTTGGTCTGGTGTTGATTATTCTATTGGCTATTTACGGAAGGCGCACCGAGCGCTGATCCGATATCAATCGTGGAGAAGATCATGCAGACAAAGACAAGCTCTCCTTTCGGAGATGTATTCGATAAACTGTTTCGTTTCGACGGTAAGGTAGCCATTGTCGCCGGTGGATGCGGCGGCATTGGCTCAGCTATTTCGCACGGTCTGGCGCATATGGGGGCAACAGTGATTATCGCCGATCATCGTGAAGAACAGGCTTGCGAGTGCGCAGAGAGCA
This sequence comes from Anaerolinea thermophila, assembly GCA_020724505.1. Taxonomy (GTDB): domain Bacteria; phylum Chloroflexota; class Anaerolineae; order Anaerolineales; family UBA4823; genus RBG-16-57-11. The sequence continues at coordinate 21,399 of DYGV01000027.1, read as the reverse complement.
TCGTTAATCTGGGTCGCTCGGCCCACGCCATTGGCTTCGAGATCACCCAACCAGAAAGCATTTCCGCCATGGTCAAAGAGTCGGTGGAACTGACCGGTCATGTGGATATCCTGGTCAACTGCGTGGGGATGCATATCGAAAGGCCGGCGGAGGACTATCTGTTAGAGGACTGGGATCTGGTCAATAATGTAAATCTGCGCGGCGCATTTTTACTATCCCAAGCAGTTGGTCGTCAGATGATCCAACAGGGGACGGGCGGCAAGCACATTCACATTTCGTCCGTGCGCAGCGTGTTGGGTTTGCGCCGCGGCTATATCTCCTATTGCGTCACCAAAGGCGGCATGAACATGCTGGTCAAACAACTGGCGACCGAGTGGGCGAAATACAACATCACCGTGAACGCGGTGGCGCCCACCTTTATCCGCACCGAACTGGTGAAGCATTACCTGGAAGATCGCGAATTCTATAACGGATTGGTGGGGCGCATCCCCTTGGGTCGGGTAGGCGAAACGGTGGATGTGGCAGGCGCAACGCTCTTCCTGGCCTCTCCCGCAGCGGACTTCATCACCGGCCACATCTTAATGGTGGACGGCGGCGTAACAGCATCGCAGTAACAAACAGCCAACAGGCTGGTATTCAGATTACAGAAAACGAGAAGCATACATTTTTGGAGGATATGAACCTATGAGCAGAACCATTATTGATCTCAGTATGCCGGTGCATAACAATATGGTGACTTTCCCACGCATTGTGCGCCCGGCGCTTTTGATGTACGAAAGTTGGGAGGAATTCGCCGAGCGCATCGGGGCGGCCAAGTATGGCGTAAACTGGTTGACCGCCAGCTACATGATCACCCTAAGCGATCATGTTGGCACCCACATTGATGCGCTGAAACACATGCGGAAAGAAGCGCCCGGTCCCGAGGGCATTCCGCTGGAGTATTGCTATGGCGACGGCGTGGTGTTGGATTTCTCGCACAAGGAATTTGGTTCGGGTATTTCCGCTGGGGAGATTGAGGAAGCGCTGAAGAAAATCGGTTACACCCTAAAGCCGTTGGATATTGTCTTGATCTATACCGGCGCCGGGCGTATCAACGAAAGCGACGACTATGTACGCAATCATTGCGGCGTAGACGCGGACGCCACGCTGTATCTGATTGAAAAGGGGATCAAAGTCATGGGCATAGACGCCATTACTTGGGATCGCCCGGTTTGGTCTATGTTCGAGAATAAGATGTTTTGGGAATCGCACCGTGTGATGATTGACCACGAATACTATCACATCGAGAACATGATGAACCTGGAAAAGCTGTTGCAGCGCCCCTTCGGTTTCAAGGTCTCTGCGCTGCCGATTAAATGGGTGGGCACCACTGCTTCCCCCATTCGCGCTATCGCTATTTACGAAGATTAGTGTTTATTTCGTTGCTACGGGGCAGACCCAAGAGGGTTTGCCCCTGGAGAGGTCTGTATCAATGACATGTCCTGAAGGTTCTTTTATCGCCTGGTTTGGCGAGATTGATCGTGGAGATGTTTCCATCGCTGGCGGCAAAGGCGCCAGCCTGAGCGATATGGCGCGCGCCGGCCTGCCGGTCCCGCCGGGCTTCGTTATCTGCACGGGCGCATTTGAGCAATTCTTGCGCGAAAGCCAATTGGGAAGCGAAATCGAGCGCATGATGCAAGGTTTAAACGTCGAAGATAACCTCGCGCTTGAACGCGTGGCGCAGGAGATCACGCAAAAAATCGAAGCTCAGCAGCCTTCTAACGGTCTACGCAGCATGATTGTTGGCGCTTATCAGAAGCTATGTGCCGATTATGGCGACCTGGCTATCGTCGCGGTGCGTTCCAGCGCTGCGGCCGAGGATTCTCAAGCCGCCAGCTTCGCCGGTCAGCAGGAGACTTTTTTGAACATTTATGGCGATGATTGCGTGATGAACCAGGTGCGCGCCTGCTGGAGTTCGTTTTTTAATCCGCGGGCGATCTTTTACCGCGGTCAAAAAGGCAGTTTAAAAGACACCAGTATGGCAGTGGTGGTGCAGCGCATGGTGAACCCGGACAAATCGGGGGTGATGTTCACCGCAGATCCGGTGCAGCGCCGGCGAGATCGGGTGATGATCGAAGCCGCCTGGGGATTGGGCGAAGCGGTGGTTTCTGGCCTGGTGACCCCGGATAATTATGTGGTCAACAAGACCGATGGCAGTTTGGTGTCCAAGTTCATCTCTCGCAAGACGGTGATGATTGTCCGCGAGGATAACGGCATTGGCGTGCGAGAGGTGGAGCTGCCGCCCGAAAAAGCTCAAGCGCAAGTGCTTACCTCGGAAGAAATTGCTCAGTTGGCCGAGCTGGGCAATTCGATTGAGAGACATTTCGGCTGCCCGCAAGATGTCGAATGGGCTATTGAAGGGAATTCGCTCTATGTCTTACAGAGCCGCCCAGTGACGACTCTGTGAGCCGCTAGAATTTCACCACTTGGAGTACATGCTTTGGAAAACGCTGGTTATAAACCCTTGATGACAGGAGTTCGATTGTGGAATATAGGGAACAAATTACTTCAGGGCCAGCCCTGATCCGTATAGATGTCAAGACCGCTGAACCGATGGAGTGGATCCTGGAAGATACCACCTTCCTGGATTATCGTCTGGGCAAAGTGCAACGCACGCACCAGATTACCACCGAGAAGGTGGATCTATATTGGGATCGCGACGCGGCGCAGAAGACAATCCGTTTTCAGGATGACCAGTTGCGCCTGACGGGCGATTGGGCTGAAGGTGAACTGCAAAAAATCCTGGTGACTCTGCTTGCCCGCCGCATGGAAGAAAAAGATGTTTATCTGTTCCACTCTTCTGCGGTTCATTATCGCGGCGTCAGCATCCTCTTCATGGGCGGAGAGAGCAACAACGGAAAAACGATGGCGCAAATCGAAGCCCGCGCCCGCGGCGGGGCGTTTATTGCCACCGAGACGACGGTGATCGAACGCGCCACAGGCCTGGTGATCGCCGGCAGCCGGGACGTATTCCTGGTGAAACGCGCCAAAGGCACCGAGCGCGCCGACAAGCCATCGCAAAACATCGGCGTGCAAAAATTGTTCGGCGGCGTTCTGCCAGATCTGCAGGTGTTCCATACGCAACCCACAAAGATTGATCGGGTGATTGTGCCGGACATTGACGGTCATTTCGATGTGAGCGTGACAGCCCTGGGTGAGTTTGAGAAGGCTTACCAAACCTTCCACTGCCTGATCAACTATATGGGACTGAACACCCTGTTAGCGCCGGGACTACCCATGCCTATATTAGACAGCGAAGAGTTACGTTACAAACGCGCCGCTTTCATTCAGGAGTTCATCCAGAAACCTTACCACCTGATCCGGGCGCGCACACCTCAGCTCTTGCTAGATGAAGTTGAAAAATTGCTGGATTAGCAAAGAAGTAACGAAAGGAGGCGCACCTCTGGCAAAGCATTAGGACCTGACTAATTACTGATTGGGAGCGATGACCACCCTCGCATCTAGATACCGTCATGAAATTAAATTCCAGAGAGGAGAAAACTGCCATGCCTGATATGACCGTTTTAGGTACTTTCTTTGGCGATGAATCTTTCCCCATCGAATGGAAAGATGAGCAAGAAAAAAGCCTGCACTGGTTTTACGATGATCTGCATTGCCCACAACCCATTTCGCCCATGTATTTCGATATTGGCGGTTGGTGGCTGACCTGCCGATATATGTACAGACGTTTCGGCTTGCCGTTTGGCAATGATTGGATTGCCAAAAAAATCAATCAGTACGTGTATAGCGCCATCGTACCCCAGACCGACGAGGAGATCGCCCGACTGGGACCATACTTTGGCATGGTTCTCCCTGTTTATGCAAACAATTTCCTGACCTGGTGGAAAGAGCGGCTGGTGCCAGAGGTGCTGCGCAACTTTGAATTCCTGGATACTTTCCCTTACGAAACCGCGTCGCTGCCGGAACTGATGGTGCTTTTCGAGGATGCCCTGGATATTCAGGAGCGCCACTTCCGCATCCACTGGCTGTTGAACATGGCGCAATTTGCTTCGTTCCTCAACTTTGAAACCATCTTCAAAGAAGTCACTGGCGAGGCGGATCCGGTGCTCACCGGTAAGATTGAAGTCTCCGTAGATGATCGCAACTGGGACTCGATCAAAGGGCTGTGCATGTTGCGCGACATGGTGAAGGCAGACGCCCTGTTAAGCCAGGCGTTCAAAGGCGAGACAGCCTCCGAAATCATGGCTGCCCTGGGGAAGAGCGAGCAGGGCAAAGAATTCCTGAGCAAAGTGAAAGAGTGGGCGAAGGAATTCGGTTACAAAGCCATGTACACCCACGAATATATCTTCCCGTTGTGGGTGGAGAACAACGCCCCGATCATCGAGGCGGTGAAGGGTTATCTTGAATCGGGCTATGATGTGTACGCCGACATCCAAAAGGTGAAGGATAACCAAAATGCAGCCATTCAGGAGATGTTCTCGCGCGTCAAGAAAGAGGAAGACAAGAAACGTCTCCAGGAAGCGCTGGACATGGCGCTCAAGATGGCACCGCTGACACCGGATCATCACTTCTATTTTGACCAGGGCACCTATGCACGCATGCGCCTGGTTCTGCTGGCGATTGGCCGCAAGCTGGTCGAGGGCGGCGTGCTTTTCGACGCCGAGGATATCTTCTACCTGACCTATGACGAGCTGCGCCACATCGCGGCAGTGCCGAATGCGTTTGACGCCAAGGCGTTGGTGCAAAAGCGGCGCGACGAAAATCTGGCGGCCAGCGGTATCCGCCCAAGAGATTGGGTTGGCACTGTGACCAAATGGTCGCTATACGATGAACCTTATAAAGGTCTGTGGGGTTTCCCGGAGAAATTCACCAAGACCGCTGAGCGCTCTGCAGAGCCGGCAGATGTGATCACAGGATTGGCGGCCTCACCAGGTGTGGTGGAAGGCGTGGCGCGCTTCGTGCAATCGCCAGCACAGTTTGACGAGGTCAAGAAAGGCGAGATTATGGTGTGCAAGATGACCAACCCTGCCTGGGTGGTGGTCTTTACCAAGATTAAGGGTCTGGTTACAGACGCCGGCGGCGTGCTGGCGCACCCGGCGGTGGTTTCGCGTGAGTTTGGCATCCCGGCGGTGGTTGGCACCTCTGTGGCTACGGAAAAGATCAAAACCGGCATGCGCATTCGCGTCAACGGCAACACCGGCGTGGTCGAGATCATCGGATAAGAAGGATCTGTTTGATCGAACGGGGCCGTCCAGGAAGGTTTAAATCGCAACTGATCGCTTAAACTTATCCGGGATAAGCCATCGGGAAAGATGCAAGGATGCGACTGACTCGAGATAATCTTTTTGGACGGCCAAAACCCTTAAACAGGCGTAATTTAGGGAGCGCCCCTGGGTGAAGATCCGGCGCCTGGTTAACGTGAATGGAGTTGGAGGTAACATGAACTCGGATGATTGGGCAGGCAGCGTATTCGGGCGGAAGCCCAAAACCTCGTTAGATCGCACAGTACTGCGCGACCAGATCCGAGATTATCTGGTGGAGGCGATTCTGAACGGCGAATATAACGCCGGCGACCGAATTGTTGAGACGCGGGTGGCACAGCAATTGGGCGTGAGCCAGGGGGCGGTGCGCGAAGCGTTGCGCGAGCTGGAATGGATGGGCTTCTTACAAACTTATCCCTACAGCGGCACTTACGTGAAAGATCTTTCCCTGAAAGATTTGCTGGAGATCTACCCGGTGCGCGCCGCGCTGGAAGCATTAGGCGCAAAACTGGCGGCAACCAACCTCACCGACGATCAATTAGCGTATTTAGAAAAGTTGGTGCAGGATATGATTCAGGTCAGCGAGGCCGGCGATGCCCGCAGCATGTCGGCGATCAATTTCGCTTTCCATCAAATGATCATTCGCGCCTCCGGCAATTCGGTCTTGATTCGCAATTGGAGCATGTTCCAATTTTCTTACTGGACGACCGTCTCGACGGTTCGGTTATACAGCGATCTGGTGTATCTTGCGCGCCGCCATTATATTGTCCTGGACGCATTGCGCCGGCGCGATCCGGAGTTATCTGCCCAGGCAATGCATGACCATATTATGGAATTGGTAACCTTGCTCGGCGAACGTCAGGAGGAAGAGGCCGCCCCATTAGACCCATCGTCTGTCAAAAGATAATAGCGCGTACATTGTCGGAAGCTGCTGATGAGCGCCTTTCTCTGGTTCTCATAACTTGAGCGCGAAGATACACCGCGAAAATGGGCGGGATGAGGCTGCTTATGTGTTCCCCATTAAACTTGCAATCTCAAACAGATAAAAAACGAAGCTCTTCGAGGAAGACGGGCAATGAATCAGACGGACATCATTCGCAAGGCCCAAGAGTACTTTCTGCGCCAAGACAATCTTTATGGATGCGCCGAGACAACCTTTATGGTGCTGAAGGAGGCTTATGATTTGCCCGATGCGAGGGATTCTTCCGTCGCCATGGCTTTGAACGGCGGGATTGCCTATTCCGGTGGGCTGTGCGGCGCAATCACAGGCGCTGCACTGGCGGTGGGGATGCTGGCCGAACGTCGCTTGTCGGATCACAAAGACGCCAAACGGATAGCTCGATTGATTATTGCTGAGTATATGGATGAATTCAAAGCTACATATTTAGACGTTGATTGCCGCGCCCTGGTTGGACTGGATTTTCGCCAGGAGGAACAACACCAACGCTTCCTGGAAAGCGGCATTTGGCGCACGCGCTGTATGGCTCAGATTGAGTTTGCAATCCGGCGCTTATTTGATCTGCGTCATCGCCACACCTGGGAAGAAACGATCCAGAGGATTCAAAGCTGAACGCCACCATAGATTTTTTCATCCCCACTCGTCCGATTGTATTCTACATAACGGTTGGTCTGGCGTGTTACCTGGCTGGCCTCTCGAAAGGCGGGCTGGGCGGTACCATGGGCTTTTTACTAACCCCCTTAGTAGCCCTGGTTATGCCTGTCAACCAGGCTGTGGGTTTGCTGCTGCCCATTTTGATCCTGGCGGATATCTTTGCCATCGCGGCGTACTGGCGACGTTGGGATAATCATCATGTCCGCGTCCTGATGGCCGGCGCGCTGATCGGAGTTACATTGGCGACGTTCGTCCTGGCAAATTTCCCGCCTCAGGTGCTGAAAAAGGGTCTGGCTATTCTCATTTTGCTCTTTGTGGTCTATCGCCTGTTCGAGAGGCGTATTCTTGGCAACCTGCGTTACCAAACGCGCCGCTGGCACGCCACCCTGGCAGGGTCGCTGGCCGGCTTTACCTCCACCCTGGCGCACGCAGGCGGCCCGCCGATTACAATCTATTTGTTAATGCAGGGGCTGCCGCCCGATGCATTCATTGCTTCGTCAGCCCTATTCTTCGCGTTGTTGAATTGGATCAAAGTGCCGTATTATTATTTTGCCGGCTTGTTTGATTTTCAGTTGCTGCTCTCGTTGATCTGGATGGCGCCGTTGGCTCCTCTGGGGGTGTGGTCTGGCAGAATCCTGGTGAAACATGTGAACCGCGCCGTGTTTGAATGGACCATTATCGCCCTGCTATTGATCTCCGGCGTCTTACTGCTCCGCTCCTGAGCCGGCAGCGCGTTTTTAAATTCCGCCCATCTATGTCTTGTTAGGCCAGTCTCACAAGATTATAATGAATTGCAAGGAATAATGCACTCGAACAGTATAGCCTGAGTGATTCGCAGTATAATTTATAAACGGTATCGGGGCTTAGTGTAGGCGGAGGGAGCCGACGATGGCTCGATTGGGCAAGCTCTTCGGTCGAAAACCGGGGGAACCATCTGGGGATAAATCGCAAACAAGTAAGCAAACTGGGGATTCTGCGAGGCGCGCTGTGAACAACTCGGAGTTTGGACTCAAATTGATCCTCGAAAACGGTGAGACCAGAACTTTCGCTTCGCTGCCAATCTCAATTGGCCGCGCTGAACCAAACGATTTGGTCCTCGCCGACGATACCGTATCCGCGAACCATGCGTTGATCTATTACGATGAGAACGTGAAGGAAATTTGCATCGTGGATCTGGATTCGTTAAACGGCGTTACAGTTGAAGACCAGCTCACACGGAAAAATGTTCTACGCGACGGGGTTCGGATTGGCCTGGGCAAATCTAACCTGATCTTTCGCGATACTGGATACATCCATCCCGGATGATATTGCTCAACAAAGGAGCCAGTTCATGGTCATTTGCCCAAACTGCCGGGCTGAAAATCGTTCGGGGGCAAAATTTTGCAAGAATTGCGCCACCCGACTGCCCACCTCGTCGGCGGTCACTCGACCCCTGGATTTAGAAACTATGCGACTCGATAAAGCAAATTTATCAGCATCTGCGCAAAACTCCCAAACCACGCGCCGCTTGGCGCAAAACCCCAGAACAGACACGCGGCCTCTGACGCCCACCAACGCTTTTGACCGCCGCCCGCCAGGGGCAGTTTTCGGGGATAATTTTCTCTACGAGAATGTGATCTTCAGCGATGATCGCCAGCATCGTTATCTTGTCCACCAAATTGACGTCCCCGAAGATTTGCAGATTCGCGTCTGTCCCAATACCTCTTGCGGCGCGATTTTTTTACCGCGCAACGCCGCGCCGGAAAAATTTTGCACCGATTGTGGTACAGTTCTAGAAAAGGGCGGCAAAGACTTGGCGCTGATCGAGGCGCGTACCCCCATCCCGGATAACATTGTTCGCCTGGCGGCAAAGGGTCTTTCACACGGCGCGGTGCGCGCTCCACTGGCTGCATTTGTCGAGCGGCTGGCAGGGCAACCCCGCCATTGCGTAGTCGTTCCCAGGGTGGGAGCGCTGGAAGGCGTCCCCGATTCTATGCAGGCGCTTAACTGGGGCATTGGCCTGGCGCGTGGGCTGGATTATTTGCACGATAATGGCGTGAGTTTTAACGGCCATGTGGACGTCAACGCACTGGGCGTGGTTAACGGACGCGCAGTTTGGGCAAATTTCACTACATGCACTCATCACCCGGAAGGCTATGTGACCGAACGCAAACCGGACGCCGAAGCGCTAGCGCGGTTGATCTTCTATTGGCTCACCGGCAAAGAGCGCCTGGAACACGACCCGAATCTGGCGCCGGCGATCAGCCAGGCGTTCGAACGCGTTTACACCTCCCCTGGCGTTGCATCCGCCGGCGCACTGGCGGAATTGCTCAGCCAAGCCCTGGAGGAAATGACCTCTGCCAAAACACTGGATTATTACATGGGTCGGCGAACCCACGTGGGAATGGTGCGTAACCTCAACGAAGATAGCCTGTTGACCGTGGAGATCAACCGCATTCACCAGTCCGTCAGCCAGCCTGTGGGGGTTTATGTCGTCGCCGACGGCATGGGGGGGCACGCCGCGGGAGAAATCGCCAGCGGCGCGATTATTAATACCATATCCCAAAAAACATTCAAAGAACTCATGCCGGCCCAGTTCACGAAAAACGCAGCATTGGATCGGCAAAAATGGCTGCGAGAAGCGGTCGAGGAAGCCAACGCTGAAGTGTTTAAATTACGCCGCTCAGCCGGCACCGATATGGGCTCCACTTTGGTATCGGCGCTTTTGGAAGGCAATAAAGCGTACATTGCTCATGTTGGAGATAGCCGCGCCTATCTGATCAATGCGCAAGGCATTCAACGCCTGACCACCGATCATTCTCTTGTGGAACGATTGATTGCCACCAACCAGATCACCCGTGAAGAAGCCCGTCATCACCCTCAACGCAATGTGATCTATCGCACTATCGGCGATAAACCCAAGATTGATGTCGAAGTGACGACGCACACTCTCAAGGTGGGTGATTCTCTCCTGCTATGCTCCGATGGCTTGAGCGGCATGGTGGAAGACGAGGCGATTTATCAGATTGTCATGAATACCCCTTCGCCTCAAGCCGCCTGCGACGCGTTGATTGAGGCGGCCAACGCCGCCGGCGGCGATGATAATATCTCCGTAGTGGTCGTGAAGATAGTAGAAGCCTAATATGTCTGGCGAGTTGATGCTTACTGCCACGCCGCACCGCAGGGTATATCCTGCAATGGATGTAGCCCAGCAAGCCTACATCCTGCTGGAGATCATGCCGACTGGCGACGCGCCGGCGGGGCAAAACCAGCCAGTGAACGTTTGTCTGGTTTTAGATCGCAGCGGATCCATGAGCGGCGAAAAACTGAACGCCATGAAACAGGCCGCCCGGTTGGTGGTAGATCAACTGGGGGCGCAAGATCTGCTCTCCGTGGTGATCTTCGACGATGCCCAACCGGCGGAACTGGTTGTACCTTGCGCGCCGGTTATAGATCGAGAGGCCATTCAGCGCAAAATTAACGCCATCGAAGAGCGCGGCGGCACACACATGTCCACCGGTATGCGCCTGGGGTTGCAAGAAATACTGCGCGGCCGCAGCCCGGAGCGAGTGAGCAGCATGATACTGCTCACAGATGGGCAGACCTGGGAAGATCAACAAGAATGCCGCGACCTTGCAGATCAATGCCGCATGGCGGGTATCTCCATCCAGGCGTTTGGGTTGGGGGTGGGTGCAGATAGCAATTGGGATCCGCGACTTTTAGAGGAGTTAGCCCAGCGTTCTGGCGGCGAATGGATGCCGGTTGAATCGCCGCATCAGGTCAGCGCCGCGTTTCAAAAGACGCTTTGCGCAATCCAAGGCGCTGCGGTTGCCAACGCAAACCTCACCATACGTATGGTTTCGGGAGTAACGCCGCGCTCTGTCTGGCGAACATCGCCCCTGATCAGCCGGCTGGATCATCATGCGGTGGGGACGAATGATATTCAAATCTTCCTCGGCGAAATTCGTCAAGGGGTGGGGCAGGCGCTGCTTGCCGATCTGCTCTTTCCGCCGCGATCGGCAGGGACTTTCCGTCTGCTCCAGGCGGATGTCACTTATGATGTTCCCGGCTCTGGCTTAAAAGATCAGCGTGTTGCTATAGATGTAACGCTGGATTTCACCCATGACGCGACGCAGACCGGTCAGGTGGATGAGCGGATCATGAATCTAATCGAGCGCGTGGTCGCCCATCGGTTACAAACCCAGGCATTGGACGACGCCGCAGCGGGCAATGCTTCTCGTGCGACACAGCGTCTGCGGGCAGCCGCCACGCGCCTGTTGGAACTCGGCGAAGTGGAATTGGCGCGCCAGGCGCGTCAACAGGCAAATCTGATCGAACAAGAAGGTCACCTGGACCCGGCTGCGGCGCAAAAGATGCGTTATGCCACCAAACGGTTGACCGAGATCGAGTGAGGGTTTCTCTGGATCACCATCTGATACTCCTGAGGAGGATTATATGTCTGTAATTACTTGTCCCAGTTGTAACACCCCCGCGCCGCCAGGAGCGGTGTTTTGCGATCATTGCGGTTATGACCTGCGCACAGTAGCGCCGACCGCCGGACAGCAGATCCCCCCTACCTACATGATCCCATCTGCTGAAGCCAATGAAATTATCTGCCCTAATTGCCAGCACGCCAACATCGCCGGCTCTGCATTTTGTGAAAACTGTGGCTCGCAATTGGCGCAGGCAGCCGCGCCGCCTGCCCCCGCGCCATCGGGGGTGAAACCAGCGGTCCCGACGCCGCAACCCTCTGCCCCTGCAGCGCCCGTGGAGAGCACAGTCGTTGGACGGCTTGTGATCCTGGATAGTCAGGTGACTTTGCCTATTCCGCCCGGCAAGCAAGTGATTATCATCGGGCGGGAAGACCCGGTGAGCGGTGTGTTCCCGGATATTGATCTGGATCCTCACGGCGGACATGAGGCTGGCGTGGGACGCAGACACGCCCAGTTGATGGTCAAAGAAGGGCAGGTGTATATTGAAGATCTGGACAGCGTGAACGGTACAGCAGTGAACCGCCAGCGCATCGCCGCCCGCCAACCGCAGCCGTTAAAATCGGGCGATGAGCTTCGACTGGGCAAAATGGCGCTTATTTATTACTCGAATTGACCTATGCGAACCTGTCCTAAATGCCATGCGTTTGTCAGCGACATGGCAAACTTTTGCGATAATTGCGGGCAAGTGCTTCAAAACCAGCCGCCCGCCTCATCTGCCGTCCGGCGCAGACCGCCTTCCGCTCCCGCAACGGCGGGCGCGCAAGCAAGCGTCTGTTCGGCTTGCGGCTTTCAGAACATCCCTGGGGAAATGTTTTGCCAGAACTGCGGGGTGCAACTTGCGCCGGTGGCGAGCGCCCCGCCGCCCGCGCCCCGCCCAATCACAGGCGATCCGGCGCCTCAGCCGCCACCAGTTGCACCTCCAGCGCCAAGCGGAGTTTGCCCGGAATGCGGCTTCCCTGCCTCGCCGACGGACATTTTTTGCCAGAATTGCGGTATCAAACTTAGCGGGGCAGCCCAGATATCGCCGAATAGCGCCTCCATAATAGAGGACCCTCCTCCTGTTCCTGCCGCGCAGATGCCTCCTCTAATGAAGCCCTCGCAGGACATTCCTGAACCGCCGACGCCACCTATCCCTTCTACGCCTCCGTTTCCGGTCGCCGCGCCGCAGGTTGAAGCCATCTTGTTGTTGCGCGAATCGGGAGTCCTACTCCCGTTGCCAAAAGGTAAAACCGACCTCATTATTGGCCGCTCCGACGCCGCGCGCAGCATCTACCCAGACATAGACCTGGCTCCCCACGGCGGCGATGCGCATGGCGTGTCGCGACGACATGCTCGCCTGATTGTTGAGGCAGATGGCGTTTATCTGGAAGATCTCAACAGCACAAATTTCACTTTTCTCAACCGACGGCGCTTAGAACCCGGGCAACGTTACCCACTCCGAAATGGAGATGAAATCCGCCTGGGACTTTTAGCCCTGGAATATCGTGAAACTTAACCATTCCATACCCTTTCATGGAGGCCGCTATGCTCAAACTCGAGGCTGCTGCGCTGACGGACGCCGGACGCCAGAGATCAATGAATGAAGATCGCGTATGGTCGCAAATTTATGCAGCCTCGGAAGGCGAGGCGGTAGGCTTGTTTATCGTTTGCGACGGCATCGGCGGCTATTTGGGCGGGGAGGTTGCCAGCCATTGGGCAGTCGAAACCGTGAAACGAGAGTTAAACGACCTGTTCTGTCCGCCGGATCCGCGTGCAACGGTGCAGCTTTCGAAAACCGAACTGGACGCGGCGTTGCGTGGCAGCGAATCCACCCGTTTATCCGGCTTACGTAAATTGGAAAACCGAGTGCGCCAGGCGGTGCAAAAGGCGAACCTGGTGGTGTATCAATATACAAAACAAAAGCCTGATAAAGCCGGCGACGCCGGCACGACCATCACCATGGGGTTGGTTTTGGGCGACCGGGCGGTGATCGCCAATGTTGGCGACAGCCGGACGTATTTGTTGCGCAATGGACAACTGCAACAGATTACACAGGATCATTCATTGGTGGCGACACTGGTGGCAGCCGGTCAAATTCAACCTGGCGAGGTCTTCACCCACCCGCAGCGAAACTTGATCTACCGTTCTCTGGGGCATAAACGGGATGTGCAGGTGGATACCTTTGTGCAAATGGTTAATCAGGGTGATACATTAATTTTCTGTTCAGATGGGTTATGGGAAATGGTGCAGGACGATCATAAGATCGCCCGTTTAACGCTGGAGGCGAAATCGGCTGCGCAGGCTTGCCGCGATCTGGTGGATGCAGCCAACGCCGCCGGCGGGGAAGACAACATTGGCGTGATTGTCGTTAGAATAACATAAATCTACTGTTTTCCGAATAGCATGACTTATCAGCCTGGAGCGATTTTACATAATCGCTATCGCATCGTTAAGCTGCTCGGCCAGGGCGGCTTTGGTGCGTTATACCGCGTTTGGGATACCGCGCTGGGTCGCCCCTGCGCCCTCAAGGAAAACCTGGACGCTGCTCCAGAGGCGCAGCGTCAGTTCTTGCGCGAGGCAAAAATTTTGGCAAATCTTTCACACCCTAATTTGCCCCGCGTGACAGATTATTTCATTGACGGCGTGAAGCAGTATTTGGTGATGGATTTTATCGAGGGGCAGGATTTGCAAGAAATGCTCGAAGATCGCGGCGCTCCGCTGCCAGAAGATAAAGCCGTGTTCTGGATCTGCCAGATCTGCGACGCGTTGACCCATTTGCATTCTCAAAAGCCGCCCATCATCCACCGCGACATCAAGCCTGCCAACATCAAAATCACTCCCGACGGGACCGCCGTTCTGGTGGATTTTGGCATCGCCAAGGTTTACGACCCCCATTTGAAGACGACCCAGGGCGCTCAGGCAGTGACCCCAGGATTTTCGCCTTATGAACAGTATGGCAAGGGTGCTACCGACGCCCGTACAGATATTTATGCGTTAGGCGCTACCCTCTACACCATCCTCACCGGCATAGAACCGCCGGAAAGCATTCAGCGCGTGACGCGCGACCCGCTTATCCCGCCGCGGCAACTCAACCCGTCGCTGAGCTTACGCGCCTCTTCGGCATTGATGCGTGCTTTGCAAATGGACCCCTCACAGCGCTTCCAAAGCGCGGCGGATTTCAAAGCTGCGCTGCAACCGGTGGTGCGTCAGCCGCAAGCCCCGTCATTGCACGCCTCAACCTCAATGCCGGCTGCGCCGGCGCTTGCGACGCAGCAAACGCCCGGCGCGTCTTGGGCGGTGATTGCTCTCGTGGTGGGTCTGGCTTTCTTCGTTGTCATCTTATTGATTGCATTGCTGCGCGGCGGGCGCGAACGATCCGCGCGACCGATCTTTCCCCCAGCGATGGTTGAAGAAACCTCCCTTCCCACCTGGACCGCGACGAATAGCAGCTCGCCCACCGTCGAGGTCGCCGCGTCGCCCATTCCGACTCTCGACCTGCTGGAATATACTGTGCAAAGCGGAGATACCTGCTCGGAGATCGCGCAAGCCTTCTCTGTCTCTCTTGCAGAAATCGCCGCTTTGAATGACCTGCCGCCGAATTGTGGGGTGATCTACGCCGGGCAAAAGTTGCTGATCCCTCAAGCCTCCGGCGTTACGACGAGAACGCCTGCTGCTGAAGTTTTGGCTACGCCTCCTACGCCCGTTGCCATCCAGATCGCCGCCGAAGATGGCATGGAACTGGTCTTGGTCCCCGAAGGAGAATTTTGGATGGGCTCGCCCGATGCAGATGCCGCGGCGGGCAAGGAGGAGAAACCGCTCCACGCGGTGTATCTGCGCGCTTATTGGATAGACCGCGTCGAGGTAACCAACGCCATGTATGCCCGTTGCGTCGCCGCAGGCGCTTGCGGTCGGCCGGAGAAGGTTCAATCCAGCTCCCGCCCGTCATATTATGACAATCCGGCATTTGCCGATTATCCGGTTGTTTACGTGTCGTGGAACGACGCCAATGATTATTGTAGATGGGCAAATCGGCGGCTGCCCAGCGAAGCCGAATGGGAAAAAGCCGCCCGCGGGACGGACGGGCGCGCCTACCCCTGGGGCGAAGCCGCGCCTACGGCGCGCCTGGCGAATTTCAACCGTCAAGTTGGAGATACCAGCCGCGTGGGCAGCTACCCGGCCGGATCCAGCCCATTCGGGGTGCTGGATATGGCTGGCAATGTGGCCGAATGGGTGCAAGACTGGTATCGTGAAAACTACTACACCCTGTCTCCCTCTATTAATCCGCTTGGGCCAACGGAAGGAGAATTTCGGGTGTTGCGCGGCGGCTCCTGGTATAACCTGGCGCCGGCGATGCGCGCTGCGTTTCGCTTATGGAACTACCCCGACTTGCGCTCAGATACAGTCGGTTTTCGTTGCGCGTATTAGCGGTATTAGCTAACGATCGCAGGTAGATGAAATAGGATCAACCGTTGCGGAAATTTCCGCGTTCGATTAGCGCCGCTTCAGCAAGGTTTGGTGTAGAATATTGATGCGGGCTTCTTAGCATGGCTTCATAGTCGCCGAAGGAGAATCCAATGAATTCGACCCAATGTCCTTACTGCGGATCGCAAAACGCCGCCCAAGCGCGCTTTTGCGCCAATTGCGGCAAGCCGCTGGCGTCAGCCGCCAAACCAGATGCGGGCAATGTATGCCCACGCTGCCAGACGCCCATTCGCTCCACAGCCCGTTTTTGCCCCCATTGCGGATATGACATCGGCCAGCAGCTTGCCGCAGCCCCGACGCCGGTTGCCGCCGCGCCGGCGCAGCAGGCTGCGTTTGCCGGGGCGGTCAGCGCACCGGGGGCACCCCCCGCAACGACTTTGCTCAGCGATATGCCTGGCACGAATACACTCATCGTGCGCTGGATGGGCGGCAATTCCCAACGTTACCCGATCACCGAACCCACGCTGCGCGTCGGGCGCGCGCCAGATAATGATGTGGTGATTAATCATCCGGCAGTCTCCAGCCATCATCTCAGTCTCTTCGTCTCCAGCGGAGCGATGACCGTAACGGACTTAAAAAGCACCAATGGGACGCAACTCAATGGTCACCGCATCCCGCCTAACTCGCCGCAGCCGATCAACTTTGGCGATGTTATCCGCATTGGAGACCTGACCGGCAACTGGGTGACGCTCAGCTTGGAAAGCGCCGCCGGCGAAGCCTTGCGCACGCTTTCTCTGGGTAAGCTGGATCTCTCCAACCTGACCTCCATCACCATTGGCCGAGACCCCAACGCATATTTGCCTTTGAATCATCCGACGGTCTCTTTCCACCATGCTCAAATCTTTAAACACAATTCCAGTCTGTTTATAAAGGATTTAGATAGCACCAACGGGACGTTTGTCAACGGCCAACGCATCCGCCAATCCCCATTGAACAGCGGCGATGAAATTCAGATTGGGCCGTTTAAGCTGGTGTACGATGCGCAGAATCAAAGCCTGGCGCAGTCTATGCGCCTGGGTCATCGCATAGATGCCATTAAGCTGGGGCGGGAAGTGGCTAACCATAAAATGATCCTGCGCGATGTTTCATTGACCATCAACCCAGGCGAGTTTGTCGCCCTGGTGGGCGGCAGCGGTGCAGGCAAAAGCACCCTGATGAAAGCGATGAATGGTTATGAACCCGCCAACCATGGTCAGATGTTGTTAGACGCCGAGCCGTTGTATTCTAAGCTGGAGTTATATCGCACCCAGATGGGTTACGTGCCGCAGGATGACATCATCCACCGCACGTTGCCGGTGAGGGTTGCGCTGTGGTATGCTGCCAAATTGCGCCTGCCGGACGCGCGCCCGAAGGAAATCGAGGCACGCATTCAGGAGGCGCTGCGGGCAGTGGATATGACCGAACACGCCGATAAACCTGTGCGCGTGCTCAGCGGCGGTCAGCGCAAGCGGGTGAGCATCGCTGTTGAATTGCTTGCCAGACCCACGCTGTTTTTCCTGGATGAGCCGACCTCCGGTCTGGACCCCGGTTTGGAAAAGAAGATGATGTATGACCTGAACCGCTTGGCGGATGAGGGTCGTACCGTAGTATTGGTGACCCACGCCACGGCGAACATCGAACAATGCGATCATGTGGCGTTTCTATCTCAAGGACACCTCGCCTATTATGGGCCGCCAAGCGAGGCGCTGCAATTCTTTAATGTGCGTGATTTTTCAGACATCTACCTGAAGCTTTCTCAAGAAGTGGATGGTGCAAAGGGAAAACCGCCTCCGCCGGAGTTGCAGCCTTATTACAACCCCAAACCTGGCACGCCGACCAAAACAACGGCTGGCGTGTTATGGGCGGAGCATTATAAACGCTCGCAGCAATTCAAAAAGTTCGTCGCCGACCGGCAAAGCCGCTTGGCCGGCAAAGGACAGGCAGCTCTGGCAGCCGCTGCTCCCCCACCGCTGCGTCGCTCGCGCGATTCATTTCTGCGACAGACCTTCATTCTGGCTCGGCGTCAGTTCGACCTGATCCGTTTCGACTGGCGCACGTTGTTCATCTTGCTGCTGATGATGCCGCTGATCGGCTTTCTGTTCATGTCGGTGAGCGAAAAGCAAGACCTTACCGGACGACCGGGTACCGCCGATCAAATCCGCGTGGAGCTGGAAAAAGAAGTGGACGTCTTGATCAAGGAATGGGAGAAAAAACCTGTCAGCTCGCGCGGCAAATTAGAGGATTACACCGAGAAAAATTACACTCCGGTGGAGAACGCCCAAACCCTGGTGACCATGTTGGCTTTGGCGCTCACCCAAGGCGGCACATTTATCGCCGCTTATGAAATCGTCAAGGAGCGAGCAATTTATCGCCGTGAACGAGCGGTGAACCTGAGCGCGATCGCCTATGTCCTCTCAAAAGTCATCGTCCTGGGCATATTCGCCTTCATTCAGGTTGCCAGCGTGTTATTTATCATCAGCTTACGAGTGGACACAGACCTGCCCGGCGCCATCTTCAAGGATGCCGGGGTGTTTGAGATGTTTATCACGCTGTATCTGGCTGTCCTGGCAAGTATCACCTTCGGCCTGTTCGTGTCGGCGATTGTGCCAAACACCGATGTAGTGCTATATGCGATCCTGGTGCAGCTCTTTGTACAGATCATCCTGGGCGGCACGCTCTTCCCCATTGATAGCAAAGTGGCTTCCGCCACAACCATCTCGTATTGGACGACCGATGCCTTAGGATCAACGGTTGACATGAAACAATTGAACAACGAAAGCTGGTCTTGCGTTGGCGTGGAAACGTTCGACGAGAACACCGGCGCGGTGGTGAATAAACCCATGTGTTCAAAAGCCGACACAGATCTTTCCCTGGATTATCAACACACCCCTGAGCATATCCTGGCCATGTGGCGGGCGTTGATCATCCACGGCATGTTGTGGTTTGTCGCCACGGTCATTGTCCAGGCGCGCAAGAAGGCAGAGTAAGCGCGGTGGATGCCCTGGTTTTTGGTCGCTTTGGCAGCGAAGACCGAAAGAATGTCCAAGGAGTTCAATTGACTGCTTATTGTCAGTTATGCGGTCAGCAAATTGTAGGGCGAGGCCGATCGTTCCACCATAAAGCGTGGCCGCCGGGATTATCTATGCGCCTCTGCCTGGATTGTTCACAGAATAAACCGCGTTGCAGTCAGTGTGGCATTCCAATGGCAAGCGCCCTACCGCACGGCGTTTGTTCCACCTGCAGCCAATCCCTGCGTTTTTGTCTGGCGTGCGGCCGCCCCGTTAAAAACAAGTACTACCAGTTTGATGACCTCGGGCCATATTGCCAGGAGTGTTACCAGACGCGCCCCCGCTGCGATGTGTGCAACGCCCCGCTGACGCATGAATACTGGCAGCTTTCGGATGGTAGGGTGATCTGCGCCCACTGTCATTCCACTGCCATTTATGACCCGGCTGCGGCTGCGGCGTTGTATTCTGAGATGCAGCAGGTCGTGGATCAACTCTTGGGGCTACGCCTCAACATCCCCACCGGCGTGGCGCTGGTGGATCGAAATCAGTTGCGAGAGGTGATCCGCCGACAGACCAGCGCCGTGATGCAAGGGCATCCCTCTCCTGCGTCGGCTTTGCCATTGGAGGCGGAAAACACGCTGGGGCTTTACGCCCGCCGTGGAATACGTCGGGGGATCTATATCCAAACTGGCTTGCCGCGTTTGCTCTTTTTACAGATTGCGGCGCACGAATATGCGCACGCCTGGCAGGCTGAAAACTATCCCTTGCTACGCGACGAGCGCATCCACGAAGGATTTGCCGAATGGGTTGCCTATCGGGTGATTGGCAACTATGGTTATACCCGCGGGCAAGAGCGGATGCTCTCCCGTCAGGATATTTACGGTCAGGGGTTGCGCTGGGCATTGGAATTGGAAGCCCAATCGGGCGTTCAAGGCGTCATCAACGCCCTGAGCACAGAGAGCGGCTGAAACCCCGCGCGTGGCGCGGGCGTCTTATTAAATTAATGGTAGTAGAAAAGGTCAGTATTGTATGGCAATGCCTTTGGCTTTGAATTGTTCTCTCTCTTCCAGCGTGGTGCCGCTTCAGAAAGGACCGCGCCTGGTGTATTTATTGGCAGAAATCAGCGGCGGCGATGGGGCGGAGACGTTGCCCGGCAACCTGGCTTTCGTGATAGACGCCAGCGAATCCATGCGCATCCGTCTGGTTACCGATCAGCAGTTTGCCGATCTAGCGAAGAATGGGCGGGTTCGCGAAGTGCTAACGGACGGTGTGCCGGCGTACCAGATCGATTCTCCGACAGGTGAGTGGATGGCGAACCTTCCGCGGCGCATTGATTATGTAGCCGCCGCTTTAGAAGAAGCCAGCGAATATTTACAGCCGGCGGACTATTTCTCGTTGGTGGCGTTTGCAGGCTGGGCACATACAATGATCCCTTCCATCTCCGGTCGGGAGCGCGAGCGCCTGCGCCAAGCGGCTCGTGAGCTGGAACATTTGCGCCTGGGAGACGAAACGCACATGGCAGAAGGTCTGGAGTTGGGGTTCGCCGAGCTTCAAAAGCGAGGCAATCAACGCCATGCCGCGCGAATGATCCTGCTCACCGATGGTCACACTCTGAAAGTAAAGGAGTGTTACGAATGGGCGGATCGAGCGCGTCAGCAAGGCTACAAACTGACTACCATGGGCATCGGGGCGGAATTCAACGAGGATCTTCTGATCCCCTTGGCTGACCTGACCGGCGGGAACGCCTATTACATCGAAACGCCCGATCAAATTCCGCAAGCCTTTCACCAGGAATTGGGCGCAGTCAGGCGCATCAGCTATCGCAACGTGGAGCTTAAGCTGCGCCTGACGCGCGGCGTGGAACTACGGCGGGTGTATCGCGTTTTGCCGGAGTTGAATGAGTTTGAACCCGGACCCAACATGGATGGCAGTTATGCGCTACTCATCGGCGATTACGATCCCGGCGCTCCTGTGGCGTTGCTGATGGAGTTGGTTCTGCCAACATGGCAAGAAGGAGCGTATCGCCTGGCACAAGCCATGTTGACCTGGGAAGACCCAGCGGAAGAAGCTCCCCGCCAAAATACGCGTATGGATATTGTGGTGCAAATGGCGCGGTTGGCCACAGCGCGGTTAGATGACCGCGTGATGAACATTGTGGAAAAGGTTGGAGCGTACAAAATGGGCTCTCAAGCATTAGAGACCGCTCAAGACGCCTCTCGCAGCGCAGACCCTGAACGCAAGGATATGGCGACGCTGCGATTGCGGCAGGCAGCCACGCGCTTGTTGGATATGGGCGAGAAAACCCTGGCAGACACAATGCTCCAGCAGGCCCAGGCGCTGGAACTGAGCGGTCATCTGGATGCAGAGGCTACGAAAAAATTCCGTTATGAAACCCGTCGCCTGACTCGGCGCGTATGAAAAAGCGTCTGGCGAGCTGAGCAGGAAGTGTGAGGTGAGGAGCCACGCATGTCGCAAGCCTTAAAGATCAGGAGCATGTGCAATCGGTTTGCTGCGCCTGTTCTGGAGCAGCCTCAATTGATCTATATATTGACCGAGCTGACCCCCAGCGAGGGGATCGCCAACACGCGCCTTCCCATGAATTTCGC
>DYGV01000026.1:443-34987 GCA_020724505.1 Anaerolinea thermophila | reverse complement strand
CGGCTGCAGGGTGCGAAATGAATTTCGCGTTGCACAAGCCTGTAACGCGAGATTGATCTCGCGAGAGCCGCCGGAAACGTCAGCTACAGGGTGCGAAATGAATTTCGCGTTACGCAAGCCTGCATAAGGAAATTATATCATTGGAGATTAGGCCAATCCTGTGTGTACCAACGCAGGTATTGTTCTAAATGCGCCCTCCAATACTCCTCGGAATGATAACCGGAAAAGAGGTGCCATTCATGTGGGATATCGTATTCGTTCAGCAAAGCCTCAAACCATAAAGCGGAGCGCAAGATCTCCGGTCGGTCGCGGTCGCCAATGTCCATGTAGATGAGTGGGTACTGATCGGCAGGGATTTTCCCCAGCCAGGTGCGCATACGTTGTGCATCGGAATGGAAGACAGCCGGGCTGTGCGCGCCCAGCCGGTCAAACAGTTGCCACTCCGAAATGGCGAAGTGCACCGCCCAACCGGCGCCGCGCGAAAGGCCGCCTACGGCGCGGTGCTGGCGGTCGGGCAACGTGCGATATGTCTTATCAATATAGGGTATCAACGTCTCGGTGATCGCCTGGCTGAATTTTGTTTCAATCGGCTGTCCACCGTAACGGTCATAGGGCATGACGATAATAAGCGGCGGAATTTCTCCCTCGGCGATCAGCCGATCGGCGGTTTCATCTGCGCCGAGGCGGTCCCATTGGTCATCTGATGAACTTTGACCATGGAAGAGATACAAAACGGGAAAACGACGCCCCTCCAGTTCTTCATAGCAAGGGGGCAGATAAACGCGAAATTGCAGTGGTAAGCGCAGCAGAGGGGTATCCAGGTTGTCGGTCAGGATGCGCCCGCCGGCGCGCCAGCATGCTAGCCGAGTTGGCGTGGGTGGCTTTTGTGTGCCCTTTGAAGTCGCCCTCGATCGGAGTGTGGATGTGGCGGCTGCCGTGGTTGTCGCCGTTGGTGGGTGGGTCATCGTACGCGTGGGCGTCGAGCCGTCTATCGCGCTGGCGACAGTCGGTGGCGAGAGACGCGTGGCGGGCATTGGGACAGTGGTTTGAAGTTCGGTATCGTTCTGGAACGCAGCCGGGGTGCAGGCGTTGGCGGTGGAAATGATGCATAGAATAACTGCCAGCAACAAAGCGTTACGTGACAAGATGCCACCTCGAAGATCAATCGCGTCGAAGCAGTGAATTTCATTGTAATTTTATTATGAAAGAATAGCGCCGCAGGAGCAATACTCCTCCGACGCGGATTCATCCGACACTGCTGACGGAACTGTAAATCTAGATCAACGTCCTGATGGATAAGCCCACTCTGGATGCTTACGCGCGGGCTTTAATGATCCAATGGATCAGCGCGCTTCGATGATAAATTTTATTGCGGTGCGAACTTTACCATCAATTTCAACGTCCACAAATTCTGGCACGAAGAAAATATCGTATCCGTCTTCTTTCAGATAACTCTTCGCTAAAGCCAAGGCTTTGACAGCCTGATTTACAGCTATCGCGCCAATCGCCTGGACTTCTGCCCGTTTGTTTTCGCGAAATACCCCTGCGATTGCACCTGCCACGGCAGAGGTGCGAGAAGTACCAGAGACTTTTATGACATTCATATTGATTCCCCTCCCTGGCAAGAATCGATAATGAGTTTGAAGGTGCGATGATAATAGTTGCTAAGTGTACTATGATTGTACAGGATTTTCAAGCGCCTATCAAGCGGGAATCTCAACTAATTAGGTGGATTTCAATTATTTTGAAGAAGGGAAGAGCTTTGCCGGCGAGTCTGTTGTGCTGGCTGAGAAATTCTAATATCTTCTGGCGGTGGGGCAATTGGGGAAAGTAATAAAAAAGCCTCCTGCGCCAAATAATCGCGCAGGAGGCGACACATTCAACGATCAGACTGAAGCGCTCTGAACGGCTAGGCGCTATCCGCGGGCGGGGTTTCTTCGCCTGATGTCTCTGCTGGAGGCGCCGCCGGAGATGGCGCAGGAAGGTCCTCCACCACCGCGGCGGATGGAGGAGAGGGCGGCGCGATGGGCTGCGGCGCAACAGTTTGCGGGTACTCCTGCGCGCCAAAGCGGGTGATGAGGACCGCGCCCAGACCGATCAACCCAACGGTGAATGGCGCCAACCAACCGATGCACGGCACCAGCGCGCCGATGCCGTTGATCGTCAGGGTCAACAAGAAAACGCCCAGGGCCGCGGAGACTGAAGGCGCCCAATCCTGGTTCAACAAGGCAGCCAGTCGCTTGCCGGTCTCTAGCCCCAGGGCGATGATACCCAACGCCCAAGCCAAGATGAACGCCGCCAGCCCCAGCAGGGTGATCGGTATGCCGCAGATGGTGATCGCCAACAGGATCAACACCAACGGTACGACCAACGTCGTCAGGCAGCCCAACCCGCCGGCGGACAATGGTTGATCGAGGGCCGCCGCCGCGGTGCGCTCGACGCGCTGCGGGAAAAACATCACCGCTAGCAATGCCAGGAAAGCCCAGATAAAGGAGCGCCCCAGCCACCACAACACGCCCCCGATGAACGAAAGCGCGGGATCGAAGCGCACTGGCGCTGGAACATCTCCAGGCGTGATATCTGGCAGGAGAGGCCATTGGAAACGCCCTGGCAGACCAAAAACGAAGGGGAAGTTGGTTTCGTTGTTCACACTCCCCTCAATGCGCGCCCCTTCTTCGCGCAGCAAGTTGGCGGATACCGTGTTGACATCGCCTTTGATCACCGCCGTAGAACCCAGCGAGACCAGACCGCCGATGACGTTGACATCACCTTCGACCAGCCCATCTGCCTTCAGGTTTCCCCCCAGGATGATGACATCGCCTCGCACCGTGGAGCCTTCGGCCAGCGTGGCGTTGCCGCCCATTACTAACAGGCCGCCGTCGAGGGTCTCTCCCTCTTCCAGGGTGTAGTTGGAACCCATCACCACCTGGAAACCACCCGGGCCCTGCAAAGGCGGCGCAGCGGGGGCGAAGGCCATCAGCCCCAACGCCAAAGCCGTCAGCAGAATAAAAATATGAAACAGACGAAATTTAGTTTTCATTTTAGAGCAATCCTCCGTGGGTTAGTGAGTAAGCGAAACGACACGACCCACAACACACCGAGTTGGCACAAGACGCCGATGCTCAGCGCCCAAATCGGCAAAGGGATTGCTTTCACCACCGATGCCAAAGCCAACAGGAACTGCTCGCCTGCCCGACTCAGAAACAGGTAAGCGGTAAACGCCTGATAAAACGCTGCCCAAAGGGTGAGATCCAGCGATTTCAGCCACGGCCAAAACAGAAACGTCAGCGCGCCCAATAGGACGATCATGCCGCCCATCGCCGCCAGCAGCGTCAGCCAGGTTTGCCGCCGATGCGCCTGTTGGCGCGAGATTTCTAAGCGCTGCTGCCAGCGCAAGGTGAAGCCATCCGTTGGCCCCAACAGGGGCTGCGCACGCAGTGCCTGTTCCACTTGCTGCAAACCTTCTGCTAGGGCGCTGCATTCAGCGCAGTCGGCCAAATGGTTTTGCAGCGCGGAAATGTTCGCTTCATCCAGAGTCTGTCGATCTTCGAAGATCCAGCCTTGGTAAGGCATGTGATTCATGACGCCATCCTTTCTGCCAGAAGCTGTTCCTGGCGGGTCGGGGTGTTCGGCGCGGCGGCAGTTTGCGCCAGGCTGCGAGACCACTCTTCAGCCATAGCGCGCCGCGCCCGGTGCAGGCGGCTTTTCACTGCGCTCAAGGTTAATGAAAGCGACTGACAGATTTCATCGTAAGAAAAATCGTACCAATAGTATAAAATCACTGCTGCTCGATCCACAGGGTCTAGAGTCTCCAAAATGGCGCGTACGCGCTGTTGTTCTTCTTTGCGGCTGACAACTGTCTCCACTCCTGGTGAGGGTTCGGGCAATTCCGGCTCCACAAGCTCTTCCACCGAAACCAGCGGATAACGTCGCTTGCGGGTCTGGTCAATGCAATAGTGGGCGGCGATGGAGAGCAACCAGGTGGAAAATGGACGATTGCTGTCATAGCGGCGCATATTTTGATAGGCGCGTAGAAAAGTCTCCTGCGCGGCGTCCTCTGCATCCTGGGCGTTGCCCAACATGCGGTAACACAGGTTAAATACCGGGCGCTGATAGAGCTCCACCAGTTGGGTGAATGCCTGCGCGTCGCCCTTTATCGCCTTGCGAACCCATTCCGTTTCATTGTTTTGCACAACATTGCTCCAGGCTGGATAGCGCACTTTCATCAAGCGCGCTATCCCCAAACCAGTGCGTCGTACGTTTCGCTACAACCATATACGCACCAGGGTCGGCAAAGTTGCAGGAGCGCGCTTCCACATCCGCTCACGGATCCAACAGATGGGCGTTGGCCAGCGCTTCGAGCACCCCGATCACCGCCGAATTGTCCAGCTCAGCCATGCCCATTTGCAGCATGGCATTGAACAACTGCGCGTCCAGGGCGGCGGAAGGCAGCGGCGCGCCATACTGGCGGGCGGTTTCCATAATGATGTTCAGGTCCTTCGCTTGCATATATGCTTTGAAACCCGGCTGGCGATTGCCGGTGAACAGACGCGGCGGCTTAACATCCAGCGTCCAGCATTGCGCCGCCCCGCCTTTAATAGCTTCTACCACTTTCTGCGGGTCTGCGCCGGCTTTCTTGGCAAAGATGAGCAACTCGCCCATTGCCACCATCTGCGCTGCTACCATAATCTGGTTGGCGGCTTTGGCGATCTGCCCGGCGCCGCTCTCGCCCACATGGGTGATGGTCTTGCCCTCAGCCTGCAACACTGGACGTACGCGTTCCAGCGCCTCCGCCGACCCGCCGACCATGATCGTCAGGGTGCCCTGCCGCGCCCCGATGTCACCGCCGCTGACCGGCGCATCCAGACATTGCACGCCTTTTTTTCCCAATTCTTGAGCGATGCGCCGCGCCGCTGCCGGTTGTATCGTCGAATGGTCCACAAAAATCAATCCTGGCCGCGCCGCCTCGATCACCCCTGCCTCGCCCAGGGCGACGAGTTCGACGTCCGGCGTGTCCGGCAGATTGGTAAAGACGACGTCCACCTGCGCGGCCACCTCAGCAGGCGAAAAGGCCTCCCGCGCCCCTTCCGCGACCAATTCCTTCACCGCGCCGCGGCTGCGGTTGTGCACCACCAAAGGGAAACCTGCCTTCAAGATATTACGCGCCATAGATTTGCCCATCAAGCCCAGGCCGATGTAGCCTACGATAAGTGTTTCTGCCATGTTTGCCTCCAAGAATCTCGTTTATGTCGCTTTTTCCACCTTTGGCCCTTCGGGGGTGTCCAGCACCTTCCAGCCCAGCTCGGCGATTTGGGCGCGCAACACGTCGGCTTGCGCCCAATCTTTGCGGGCGCGCGCTTCCTGGCGTTGCGCTACCAATGCTTGCACCTCTGGCGGGGCTGCGTCCACCTCTGCGAGCTGTGGAAGCGCCTCCGCTGCCTGGCGCGCCTCGTCCAAACGGCGCTGCGCTTCGAGCGCTTGTTTCCAGGCGCTCGGCGGTAAGCCTTCGATGGAAAGGCGGATGTCCAGCGGGCAACATTCGCTGAGCGGGAAACTGGCGCCATCTGGGAAGATGTGAATGTGCCCTTGACGCTGTTCGGCCAGCTCGGCCAGTCCGCTGCCGCTTAAATCCGGCGCTGGTGCGCTGTGCTGATGGCCGGTGTGGATCAGCGTCACGCCGCCCAATCCGACCACATGGCACACTCCGCCTTGCAGGTCCATCATCAGGGCGGTTTTTTCGTCAATTCCCAGGATGGTCATGTCGGGTGGAAGTAGCTCGATCAGCTCGGCAAAGCGCGACTGTCCCATGAAACAGCGGCTGGTGTCCAGCTCCTCGCCGCCGTCATTATTGTTCCAGTGCGGCACAAAGACCAGCGGGATGCCGTAGGCGCCGAAGAAATTCAGACCTTCTTTCCAATGCAAATCTTCGCCTACTTTATAGATCTCATACACTGGCAAAGCATAAGCACTGATGGCGATCGCCGCCGCGCTGGCTAAAACCAGGGCTGCGCCGAGGCGATGGCGCGCCTGTAAGTAATGCCAGGCGACACTCTCTCGCAATTGACGCACCGCGTATGTTGGGCTGCCTGGCCCCATGAAGATCATGTCCGCTTCCAACAGGGGCGCGGCGATTGCGGGATCGTCAGGGCTAAAGGGTGTCCCGCGGCGGCGGGCGGGCACGATGGCAATTTGCGGTTCGTAATTCTGCAAACGGCGCTGAAGAAACTCGCCCACTCGACCGATCACCTGGGCGGAATTCAACTCGAAACCGGCGGGGGTCTCCAACAGGGCCACGCGCGGTTTCGGCGGCAATTGCCTGAACACGCGCTCGAAGACTTTACGCCCGCTGGGCGAGGTCTCGCCAGAGCCAAACAGAATCACCGCTCCCGGCTTTGGATCGCCGGGTGTTTGCACGTTCATGGTCACCTCTAAAAAAACTCAACGCTAAATTTTTCTTCTCACTGGTATCGTTTGCGAATGTTTGGCACCAAATATTCGGCGAATGCTCGTTCCAGGTCATATTCGGGCTTCCAGCCCCAATCCCGGCGGGCGTCGTTGTCATTGAGACCCGCCGGCCAGCTATCCACGATCCCCTGGCGCTTGAGATCCGGCTTGAAGGTGATCTTTGCATCTGGGAAGAAGCGTAACACCATGTCTTTGAACTCCGCCGCGGTGAGGCTAAAGCTGGTGACGTTATACACGCGGCGGCTCAACGCCGAAGCCGGCGCTTTTGCCAATTTTAGCAGCGCTGTTATTGCATCGGGCATCGCCATAAAGGGGATGCAGGTATCTGGACGCACAAAGGCTTCGTAGGGTACGCCTTTCGCCGCGGCGTGCAACATTTCTGGGCCATAATCGCTGGTGCCACCACTTGGCACGGTGAAGGCGCTGATCAGCCCTGGAAAGCGCAAGGCGCGAAAATCCAACGTCACCGGCCGATCAACGGCAAGCTGGCGGTAATATTGGCTGTAATAGATACCTAGCATCTCGCAATAGAGTTTGTTGCAGCCGTACATTGTGGTGGGGTAATTCCATTCCCATTCGCGCACCCTCGGATATTGCGCTTTGATCTCCAGATTGGGCATCCCATAAGCGGCGATGGAGCTGGGGAACATGAACAGCACCGGTTCGCCGCGCCATTGAGATTGATCGGAAGCCAGGCGCAGCAGGTTCAGCGTGCCTTCCACGTTGACCTGGTGCGCCATTTCAGGGGTGAATTCGGCACGGGTGGATAGCAACGCCGCCAGGTGGTAAATCGTGCCGATTTCATATTCGCTCACCAAGCGCGCCAGCAACGCTTGATCCATCAGGTCGCCCTGGATGTGGGTGGTTAAGCCTTCGTTTTCTTTGGGCAGGGGTTTCAAATCCAGGGTGACAATCTGGTCTTCCCCCTGGGAGGACAGGGCGCGAATCAAAGAATCGCCGATTTCGCCTGCCGCGCCGGTGATCAGAATGCCTTTTTTGCGCATTTTTTCTCCTTGTTTTGATTGGATTGTTGAGAAATGTGATGATCGCCCGAACGCCCTTATTTTACATCACAATTGACCGGCGACTTGCCCCCCTCCAGAAAAGCTATGCGATTGGTTCGCTATTCACGCAGTTGATGACGCAGCAACTCGATTTGGGGAAGATGGGTAATCTCGTGGGAGGCGAAATAGCTCACCTGTTGGCGTAAGGTAACCGCTCCGAATTCCTCGTGTTGACCCGCGCGCCACCCATCACGAAGCGGAATGCTTTCTAATCTGGCAATGGTCTCCTGTCGTGAAGCCTTATAGGCGGCGTTTCTTTGATCAGCGGCAGCATCCCCTCGCCCATGGCGGATACTCCTCGTTTGAGGGCAGCTAACAGACCTTCATCCATACCCATAAAGCCAGCAAGTGTGAGAGGACATCGCTCCATTCAGTTTTAGGGTTTGTCATGACTGCTCTCCTTTATCAATTTGGGTCGTTTTCTTAACCAATCGGGGCTTGTTTGGCCGCCCAATGCTGGGTTTGGCTGCGGGGGGCGAAGCGCATGCGAGCTCCATGATATTATCGGGCGCTTTTGGTAAATTACCGGGTGTTTTTGCTCTGGAAGCGACCAACTTGCTTCCTCCGGGGTGCGCTTCAGCAAAACGCCGATATGTAGTTCATCGGCCCATTTCCGCAGGTAGTTCAAGTCGAGTTCGCCAGCTCAGGTTTTCAGCACGCCGAGGATGTGGCACCATTGGCGATACACTCGGCATGACCATACACTTTTACGCTGCTTCTTCGCCCAATAAGTATATCCGCTAAAATTCGATGTGCCTGTTCAGGTGTGGTTCTGGGGTGATACTCTTTGATACCGCTGGCTTCCACTGCTCTAGCTGTCTCATTGAGCGCGTCCACCGTAGCGACCTTATTCCAGGTGGGCATGCGTCGAACGATCTAGATTTGCAGAGCTTCCATTTTGGGGTAGGTATCAGAGGGTAATGAAGTCACAATTGCCTCTGGTGAAAACCATCTCTATTCAACTGAGCAAAGACTTTGTGATATGCGCGTTAGAACCCTTGAATCTCCATCTTCTCTTGCTCTCCCCCTGACCTTCATAAAAAATGCCCGATTCAGCTACAGATGAGTTAGGCAAGCGATTCTTGGATAGCGATAACTGCAAAAGTTCTTCATTTCCTGGTGGAATACCTGCTTCGCTTCTCTCTGATTTGATTGCTTTGCTCTAGATGGGCTGAGTTGAACTCTACGAGCTTGATCCAATTTATTTTCCCATTCTCACAAAACTCATTAGCAAATTCCACCGTAAAGTTTGTCACAATTTTAGAGTACTCTTCATAAAATTCTTCGTTCTTTTCTTTAGCCTTGTGACCCAGGGGTTCAATAATTTGGGTGTACAACTCCCAAATACCAGAAACGAATTCCCAAAAATCCTGACCGCAATATTTGAAATAGTCACCCTTATCTGGATTTGCGTCTTGGCCGTAACAACAGCCGTTTACAGCCACCACTTGAATGTTGGGATGGTTTGTTCGTATATCTTCGATCGCTTCCGCGAAATTTTCGCGCATTTTTCTTATCTGATCGGCATTGCCCCAATTTGGCCCAGATTTTATTGAGACAATGTAGAAGATGTTGTCTCTTTCAAACTCTAGATCTATACTGGGTCGGGATGATTTCTTACCTCCATATACTCGGCCGCAAATATAAATAGCTAGGCTCTCAAGGAAATCCCCAAACATTGTTTCTTCTTGGGAGGAAAGATGTGCATCAAGCAGGAGTTTTACTAAATCAGGGGCAGAGAGAACATGCTTTGCTTTGAATAAGTACGGATTTTTTCGCTTGAGAATTTGCTTGAGTTCTAAGCCTCTCAAACTGTTGAGACGCGCCTCGTGAAAACTGCCGATATTATCTTCTACGTATTGTCTAATGTCGGCAAGGGTGAGTTTGTTATAGCTCATAATAATCTTTCTGGCTCTTTGGCGATTTCACTTTCAGCGAGTTCGAAATACTTAGGAAGCAGTTCAATTCCAATACCATTTCGACGCATACGTTTTGCAACCCTTATCGTGGTACCAGAACCCATAAAGGGGTCTAATACGGTATCCCCTTCTTTGGTAAAGAGTTTGATAAACCATTCAGGAAGGGCGTCCGGAAAAACGGCGCTATGGTTGCGATTTTTAGTTTCAGTTGCCAAATAAAGCACATTTGTTGGATAAACTTTATCTCGTTCTAGCCAATTGGCGACTCGTTTACCAAATCCACTACCTACTCTTGATGTATCTCGAACCTTGTCAGTTTGACTAAGGTTTTTGAGCCTTTTTTCTGCCCAATCTCCCATTGGCACCATAACTTCTTCTTGAAACATTTTGAAATGTCTGGTTTTATTGAACTGCAATAATCGCTCCCAGGCATCGCGAAAGCGATTGGGCCATTTCCCAGGGTAACAATTCTTTTTATGCCATATAAATTCTTCTGTCCATAGCCAACCTTGCTTGCGCAGTTCCAAAATCAATTCGATGACGTAAGTATGACGTTCCCCATTTTCTGCCTTTTCCTTAATATTCAGAATAAAAGTTCCGTCGGGTTTTAATACTCGGAGCAATTGCTGACCAATCGGCAGGAACCATTCGACGTAATGATCTGGGCTAATCCCACCATAGGTATTTTTTCTTCGATCCGCATATGGCGGGGAGGTAAAAATAAGATCGATCGAACTAGCAGGGATGTCTTTTAAAACTTCCCTACAATCTCCCAATATTAATCGGGTTGAAATTCCGCTCATCATCTTTATAAACCGTTTTCTCCAATTTTACCATTACCATTTTATCGCCTGCATAGCCAGAGTCAAGGGCGCGTCCGGGTCATG
Source organism: Anaerolinea thermophila (assembly GCA_020724505.1). Classification (GTDB taxonomy): domain Bacteria; phylum Chloroflexota; class Anaerolineae; order Anaerolineales; family UBA4823; genus RBG-16-57-11. The sequence goes on along the minus strand of DYGV01000026.1, from coordinate 24,652 downwards.
AAAGCCGTTCGACTGAACCGGGGCGGGCTAGGTGCCTTTGCCCCAGTATGAAACAAAATCCTTTGAAGGGTGCTTCATTCCATAGTACACTTGACCCCGCCAATGAGAAAGATCTTCCCCGCGCTGAGCGCTTCCCTTCTGATGTTGGCCTGGTTGGCAGCCTGCCTGCCCGCCAACATGCCACTGCCGCCGCTGCCTACGGACACACCCCTACCGCCAACTGTCACCCCAACGGCGACCATCGTCTGGTTTCCACCCACAGCTACCTTCACGCCGCTGCCCACCACCACCCGCGCCGCCGCTCCTACGCCGGACTCCAGCCCGCGCTTCGGCGGCCTGATCTTCGCCGATGATTTCACCCGCCCCGAAAGCTGGACGCTGGGCCGAACGCCGGCGGGAGTGGCAGCTTTCGGCAAGGGTGAGATCAGCCTGGTGGTGACGCAGCCGCGCGGCTATCTGTTCAGCCTGCGCCAGGAGGCGGCGTTGGATAATTTTTACCTGGAGATAACCGCCAGCCCCAACATCTGTCGCGGCGGCGACGAATACGGCTTGCTGTTGCGTTTGGCGTCGCTGCAAGACTTTCTGCGCTTTGGGCTAACCTGCCGCGGCGAAACCCGCCTCGATCGGCTGTCTGGCGGGCAGGCGTCGTCGCCGCACCCGCCGTCGTTGAGCGGAGCCGCCCCGCCCGGCGCTCCCAGCCGCGTCCGCCTGGCGGTATGGGCGTTCGGAAGGGAAATGCGCTTTTACATCAACGGAGAATATCAATTCTCCGTCAACGACCCCATATTGCTCTCCGGCGGGCTGGGCGTCTTTGCCCGCGCGGCCAGCGATGAGAACGTATCAGTCAGTTTTTCGGATTTAGCTGTTTATCAAGCCCTGAGGTGATGTATGAGCCGATCACTGCCAGCGCCAGGAAGGCGTAACAAGTTGAACGATTTAGACGCCAAAAGCTGGCTCAAATTCCAGAAATCCTGGTTCATCCATAACCCGCCGGCGCGGCACAAAGAGGTGCTACGCCATCCGGCGAAATTTCCAGAAACGCTGGCGCAGGAATTCATTGAATTCTTCACCCACGCCGGGCAGGTGGTGTTGGATCCCATGGCCGGCACCGGCAGCGCCCTGGTCGCTGCGCTACGCGCCAGACGCCATTCCTATGGGATTGAGCTAAATCCGAAATATGCCGAGATCGCCCGCCAGGTGATCGCCGATGAACGCCAGCGCTTGGGGATAGAAGCCGCAGAGCTGATCGCCGAGGTGATTACCGGAGACGCAGCGCGCCTGGCCGAGATCTTCCGCGACCAGGTCGCTGCGGCTGGCATCTCGCAAGTGGATTATGTCATTACCTCTCCGCCCTATTGGGATATGCTGCACGCCCGCGGAGCAAAAACGCAGAAAGCACGCCGCCAATCGGAGGCGTTAGATGTCTTCTATTCAGATGATCCCAATGACCTGGGCAATATCGCCGATTATGAACAATTTCTGCTGCGCCTGACGGACATCTACGCTCAGCTCAAGCCTATCCTGCGACCAGGGGCGTACCTGACGATCATCGTTAAGAACGTCAAGAAGGGCGGTAAGATTTATCCCCTGGCTTGGGACTTGGCGCGCAGCCTGGCTTCGATCTATACGCTCAAGGATGAAAAAATCTGGTGTCAGGATAATGTCCGCTTGGCCCCTTATGGATTGGGCAACGCCTGGGTGAGCAACACGGTTCATCATTATTGTTTGCAGTTTCGCAATGATGAGTAGTTGCATCGCCGCGTTTTGACACGCCAATTCCCTTCCCTGTTTGGAAATTTTGTGTACAATTGTTCTGTATTCGGCGAATATAACGAGCTCTGCCCCGAACGGTGTTCGTTCGGAACGAATGACAGGCAATTCGCCGGCAAAGGAGACCCCCCATGTATCACACGATTATCATTGTTGGCAATCTTGGCCGCGACCCCGAAATGCGCTACACGCCGACCGGCCAGGCAGTGACCACCATGAATGTGGCCTCGAACCGCCAATACACCGGCGCAGATGGCAATCTGGTGAAGGAGACCATCTGGTTCCGTGTATCTGTTTGGGGTAAACAGGCGGAAACTTGCAGCCAGTATCTCAAAAAAGGCAGCAAAGTGCTGATTGAGGGAAGGTTGACGCCCGATCCGGCAACCGGAGGGCCGCGCATCTGGACGCGGCAAGACGGCACCGCCGGGGCTTCTTTTGAAGTCAATGCAGCCACAGTTCGCTTCCTCTCCAGCCGCGGCGAGGCCGAGGGCGGCTATGCCGCGGATGGCGTGGCGTCCCAATTCTCTGACGCCGAGAGCGATAATATCCCCTTTTAGCTAACGGCTCACCTGCCGATAATGAAGGCAACTCTCCAATGGGCGACGACTACCCTTTCCCCATGATTGGGGTTGGGAGTTGTCCGCTTCTCTATTTTGGATCGCAAAGGATACCTTGCTATGTCAACCAATCCACGTCCACCCGGAGCGCAGTTCCCCGAAATGGAAATCCCCGCCGATTTGGTCGCCGAATATGTTAATCTGGCGCGCATCGCGCACTCTCCCTCTGAAATGGTTTTCGACTTTGCGCGTTTGTTGCCCCCCGGCGGCGCGCCGCAGGTAGTTTCGCGCCTGGTGATGTCGCCGCTGGGCGCCAAGCTTTTCCACCGCGCTTTGACCGAGAACCTGGCGCGCTATGAAGCCGCTTTTGGCGAAATCCACATTCCAGGCGAGCCCTCGCTGGCGGATAACCTCTTTCAGCCGCCTGCGCCGCCAGGTCATTCATAACTGAAGGGGAGCAATTATGCAGCATATTGAAGAGATTGCCGAACGAATCCGCCAATCCTTCGACGCCCGCACCGCGGCACGCGACATTGCCCTGGCTCAAACACGTTTGCTTACCCGCTATTGCGCTAATGCCATCCGCGCCGTCCATCGTCAGGAATATGAGCTGGCGGAAAATGATTTGCAACAGGCGCGGGAACTGATCCGTTCCTTGCAGAGCGACCTGGCGCAGTACCCAGACCTGTATTATTCAGGTTACACCCAGGATGCGCTTAAAGAGTTCGCCGAAGCCAGCATCGTCTTTGCCCTGGTGCAAGATAGCGCCTTGCCCCAGCCAGAGGCGCTGGAGGTCGAGTATGCCACTTATTTACAGGGATTGGCGGAAGCCGTCGGCGAGCTGCGCCGGCGCTGCCTGGACTTGTTACGCCAGGGTCATTCCAGCGAGGCGGAACGTCTGCTCAACTGCATGGATGATATTTACACCGTGCTGGTGACGATGGATTATCCCGATGCCATCACCGGCGGTTTGCGTCGCCTGACGGATATCGTGCGTAGCGTGACCGAACGCACGCGCGGCGACATGACCATTAGCCAGCGTCAGGAACAGCTTGAGCGCAGCCTGCTCCGCCTGGAAGAGAAGCTCGGCAGAGAAATCTAGCCATGCGCGCCATTCGCGCTTCGGAGATCAGTGCCTATCTGTATTGCCAGCGCGCCTGGTGGTATCAGAAAAACGGCGAACCCTCGACAAACTTGGGCGAGATGATCGCTGGCAGCGAGCTGCACTATCGCCACGGTCGCGCTGCCCTCCGCCTGGGTTGTATGCGCGCCATCGCTTTGGGGCTGATTTTGCTGGCGTTGACACTGGTAGCCGTCTATCTTACCTACCGGTTGATTTAGCCGTCTGGCGGCGCTTATCCGCTAATGCTTCTAGTTGCTGCGCTTCTCTTTCTCGCTGCTCTCTTTTTGCTCTGGCAGGCTGCCCGTCGTCAACGGGCAATGGGGCTGCCTGGCGGCAGAGTGATTTACGCAGATACGCGCGGTTGGGGAGCAGTGGAGCAGCCGCTTTATGACGCCGAACTTGGTTTAACCGGCAAGCCTGATTATCTGGTGGAAAGCGGTGGAAAAATCATCCCGGTGGAGGTCAAATCCAGTCAGATTGGCGCAGCCCCCTATGACGCGCACATCTTTCAACTGGCGGCATATTGTTTGTTAGTGCATCGGCATTACGGCAAACGTCCTCCTTACGGCATCCTGCATTACCCAAATCGCACCTTCGCCGTGGATTACACGCCCCGCCTGGAAGCGGAGTTGTTGCAATTATTGCAAGAGATGCACACGCGAGATCGCCGTAAAGAGCTAGAACGCTCGCACGAATCGGCGGCGCGCTGCAGTCGCTGCGGCTACCGCCAGATCTGTGACCAGCGACTTCTGTAATATAATTGCCCCGATTGTCATGAGTGAAACCTGTCCGCCCTTCCAGAACATCTTGATCATGGCGCACCCTCAGGTGCCCGAAGCAGCCCAGCATTGCACGCAAATTGCCGACTTTATGAGGTCGCACGGCGTTTCAGCCGCGCATGGGCTGATCTACGACCCCGAGCTGCGCCAGCGTTTACAGGCTGGAGAGTTCGACTTACTCATCGCTCTGGGTGGCGATGGCACCATGCTGCGCGCCGGTCATCTGTGCGCGCCGCACGATGTCCCCATCTTGGGCATTAATATGGGGCGCTTCGGGTTTCTCACCGAGCTCAAGCAAGATCAATGGCGGGAGGCGTTGCCGCGATTATGCACGGGAGAATATTGGTTTGAGCAGCGCATGATGCTCCACGCCGAGCAATGGCGCGGCGAGGTTTTATTGGGTAGCTGGGAGGTGCTGAACGAGATCGTTGTCAGCCGGGGCCATATCGTCCGTCCGGTGCATCTGGTCGCCAGTGTGGATGGTCGTTACCTGGCGACTTACGTAGCCGACGCCTTAATCGCCGCCACGCCCACCGGTTCTACGGCATACGCCCTGGCGGCAGGCGGACCCATCTTGCCGCCAGAACTGCGCAACATCTTGCTGGTAGCCGTAGCGCCGCACCTTTCTATAGATCGCGCTATTGTCTTGTCCGAAGGCTCCTCGGTCAGTATTACTGTGGCCACGGATCATCAGGCGGTGCTTTCGCCCGATGGTCAAACGCCGGTGGAACTGGCTAATGGCGATCGTGTGGATGCCTCGGCCAGCGAGCACACCGTCCGCTTTTTGCGTTTTCAAGACCCAGGATATTTTTATCGTAACCTGACTCCTCACATGAGTCAAAATCCATCCACAACAGGAAATTCCCGATGACCGATGTCCCGTCCACGCTATATTGCGCCAATCACCCTAATGTCGAAACCAACCTGCGCTGTAAGACGTGTGGAAAACCAATCTGCCCCAAATGCGCGGTGTTGACCCCCACTGGTTATAGTTGCCGGGAGTGTTTGCGCGGTCAGCAGAGAGTGTTTGACACCACGGAGTGGTATGACTATCCGCTGGCGTTCTTCCTGGCCGGCATTATTTCGCTGTTGGGCAGCTTTATCGCCGGCCTGGTTGGTTTTTTTACGATCTTCATTGCCCCAATAGCCGGCATGGTCATTGCTGAGGCGGTGCGCTTTGTGGTGCGGAAACGGCGCTCGCCGCAGCTATTCACCCTAACCGCCATTGGCGCGGCGTTAGGCAGTTTGCCGCTGCCGCTGTTGTTGATCTTGAGCTTGTTGTTTCCGGAATTCCGCAGCGGCAGCCTGATCGGGCTGCTCTGGCAAGGCTTGTATGCATTTACGGTGACTTCGACGGTGTATTATCGTTTGCGCGGGGTAAGCATCCGCTGACTCGCGGCGTGGATTGAAAACGAAGATAGTAACTGGCGCTATGCTGACCGAACTGCACATCGAAAACTTCGCGATTATCGAGCGGTTGGACCTCCAGTTTGCCGATGGCTTGATCACCTTCACCGGCGAGACCGGCGCGGGGAAATCCATTATTGTGGATGCAGTTGAGACGCTGCTTGGCGGGCGCGCTGAGGCGGTGCAGGTGCGCGCCGGCGCAGAACGAGCCAATGTGGAAGCGGTATTTCGCATCCCGCAGCTCAGCCGGCAGGCGATCCTGGAAGTGCTGGAACGCGAAGATCTGCTCGACGACCCGAATTACGTCACCCTGGGCCGCGAAGTTCGCCTGAATGGGCGCAATGTGGCGCGGGTGAATGGACGCAGTGTGAGCGCCAGTCTGCTGCGAGAGATCGGCGAGTTTTTGGTGGACGTGCATGGTCAATCGGAGCATCTTTCGCTGTTGCGGGTGAACCAGCATTTGAGCCTTTTGGATCGGTACGCCTCCACTGGCAAAGATAGCGCCGCTGCCCAGGCGTTGCGCGATTATCAAAGCCTGTACGCTCACCTTCAGCAGGTAGAACGCGAGTTGGCTGAAATCCGCCAGGCGGAGCGCGACGCCGCTCGCCGCAGCGATATGCTATCCTACCAGATTCATGAAATTGAGGCGGCGCGCCTACAACCAGGAGAAGAGCAGCTTCTGCGCGAGGAGCGTAACCGTCTGGCTAACGCGGAGGGCTTATCCACACTGGCACAGCAGGCTTTGACAGCGCTGGATGAGGGGATGCCTGAGTCGCCAGCGGCCACGGATTTGCTGGGGCAGGTAACCGATGCACTGGAGGATTTGGCGCGGCTGGACCCGTCTCAGGCGTCATTGGTTGAGACTGCTCAGACGGTCTTCGAAAACCTCAGCGAACTGGCTCGCAGCCTGCGGGGATATCTGGAAGGGATCGAATTCAATCCGCGACGTCTGGATCAGGTGGAAGAGCGACTAAGCTTGATCCATTCGCTCAAGCGAAAGTACGGCGATTCGATCCCCGAAATCCTGGAATTTGCCGCCAACGCGCGTAGACAACTGGATCAAATCACACACGCTGCGGAACGTTTGCAAGAGCTGGAAACCGAACGGGAGCGCCTGTTGACGCAGCTTGGCGAAGCGGGCGAGCGGCTCTCGGCGCTCCGCCAGGCTGCCGCTCGAACATTGGAAAAAGCCATCGAGCGCGAACTGGCAGATTTGCATATGTCTGGAGCGCGCTTCAAGGTCGAATTTCAACGTCAGCCGGATGCGGATGGGGCGCGCCTGCCAGATGGTCAGCGGGCAGCTTACTATCCTTTCGGCTTGGAGCGCATCGAATTCCTGATCGCCCCTAATCCGGGCGAAGGCTTTAAGCCGTTGACCAAGATCGCTTCCGGCGGAGAAACCTCGCGCTTGATGTTGGCTTTGAAGAATGTCCTCGTACAGGCAGACCCGGTGCCTACTTTGATCTTCGATGAAATTGATCAGGGCATTGGCGGGCGCGTGGGGGCAATTGTCGGCCAGAAGCTTTGGCAGTTGGGACGGCAGCATCAGGTGCTGTGCATCACCCACTTGCCGCAGTTGGCGGCGTTTGGCGGGCAACATTATCACGTGGAAAAGCTAGTGCAATCGAACCGTACGCTCACCCGTATTCGGTTGCTACAGGGCGAGGAGCGGGTCGCCGAGCTGGCGCAGATGTTGGGTGGTGTCAGCGAAAGTACGCTGCAATCGGCGCGTGAGTTGCTCGCCGCAGCGCAGGCGCAGCAGAGCCCGGTGAACAGCAAAACCGCGGGATGATGTAGAAGCAAAGATGCCAAACGTGGTTCAAATCACCCAAATGCGCTCCCGACGACAAGGGTCGGAACGTCGCAACCCACTGAGCCGAATCGGCCTGGGATGCGGCGGTGTCTTCAGCCTGGCTGTGGCGCTAACTTTGATCCTCGTCGCCTTGCTCTATAGCCAGATCACCCAGGATCTCCCCTCAGTGGAAGGATTGCCGGCCTTGTTGGAGCCGCCAAACGGTTTGTTGCTGAGACCGACGCGCCTCTTTGATCGCAGCGGGCAACATGTGATCTTGGAGCTGCAAAACCCGGCTGCCGCCGGCCGCCGCTACCTTCGCCTGCCCAACACAGCAAAGGAAGGGGATGCCGTCTTTTCCGAGCCCATGATCGTCGCCACCATCGCTGCCGCAGACCCCAACTTTTGGCGGCATTGGGGGTTTTCATTGCGCGGGTTGTTGAGCGGCGAACATCCCACCCTGGCGCAACAATTGGTCTCAGAGCTGCTCTTGCCGGATGAACCCTCCTCATTGCGCCGCGCTTTGCGCGAACGATTGCTGGCGGCGCAATTGACGCAGCGCTTTGGGCGTGAAAAAACGCTGGAATGGTATTTGAATCATGCGGATTATGGCCGCCTGACGTATGGCGCAGACGCCGCTGCCCTGGTCTATCTAGGTAAATCCGCCGCTGATGTGGATCTGGCGGAGGCAGCCCTGATTGCAGCCGCAGCGTTGGACCCAACGCTAAATCCACAGGACGCACCGCAATTTGCCCTGGAGCGGCAGAAAATCGTCCTGCAGAACGTCTTGCGCTATCGTCTGGTTGCTCCGCAAGAGGCGGCTCAGGCGGCGCAGCAACCCTTAAACATTCGTCCGGCGCCGCGCTCTGGACGTGCGTTGAGCCTGGAAGACCTGCAACCCAGGATCGCCCCTGCATTTGCCCGGATCGCGTTGCAGCAGATCGAAAGCCGTATATCGCGTAAGCGACTGGAACGCGGCGGAATGCTCATCCTGACCAGCCTGGATTATGAACTGCAAACGCAAATGACCTGTATTCTGGCTGCTCAGTTGGAAAGGCTGGGCGTTCCCGTAATCGAGCCGCCAGCGTCAGAGCCATGTACAGCCGATCGCCTGCTGCCAGCCATCGAAGGAGGCCACATAGATGAGGAGGTCTATGCTCAGGCGCTAGCTTTGGAGCCTCAAAGTGGGCATATCCTGGCTCTGGTGGATGCATCGCCTTTCGCACCCGCGGGCGAGTTGCTCGCCGCTCATCCTGCTGGAACGCTGGCAACGCCATTCATCTATCTTACTGCTTTCACCCACGGGCTTGGCCCCGCTTCGCTGGTTTGGGATATACCGCCGGAGGAAGCGCAGGATCAGGAAGCTGAACGCCTGGTGGAGTATCATGGCCCGGTGCGTCTGCGCCTCGCCCTGGCGAATGATTATCGCCAGCCGGCAGAACAATTGCTGGCGCAGGTGGGCGTCGAAAATGTCTGGCGCGCGGCGCAGCAATTTGGTATTTTATCGCCACAAAATTTGGATAACGGCGAGGTGAACGCGCTGACATTTCTACGGCCGGTCAATCTGATCGAGATAAGTCAGGCGTTTGGCATTCTTGCCAATCAGGGCATCCTGGCTGGCCGACCGGCGGCACTAGTTTCAGCGGAGTCGCCATTCTTCTCTGAGACGCAACCTCCGCCTATCCAACCCATCACAGCTTTGCGGGTAGAAGACGCCGCCGGAAAAGTCTGGCTGGATTGGAGCGTTGGGCAAACACGGCCAATCGTGGCCGCGCCGCTTGCCTATTTACTGACGCATGTCTTGAGCGATGAAACTGCGCGCTGGCCAAGCCTGGGCCACCCTAATCCCTTAGAGATCGGTCGCCCGGCGGCGGCTAAAGTGGGGCGCGGCGATTCGTCGCAGCGTAGCGCCTGGGTGGTCGGTTACACGCCCGACCGCGTGGTGGGCGTGTGGTTGGGTTATGCGTCTGCTGCCAACCCCTTGCCTGATGTTACCGCGCAGGCGGCGATGGGCATCTATCATGCAGCCATGAAATACGCCAGCCAGAATTTACCCGCACGACCGTGGCCTACCCCGGCGGAGATCGTAAGCCTGAAAGTCTGCGATCCATCCGGGATGTTGCCCACAGCCTATTGTCCCAATGTGGTGGAGGAAGTGTTTCTTTTGGGCAACGAACCTTTGCAGACCGACCGCCTCTATCAGAGCGTGGCGGTCAATCGTGAAACCGGACGCCTGGCAACGATTTTCACTCCGCCTGATCTGATCGTAGATCAGCCTTATATGATGGTTCCGCCGCAGGCGAAGGAGTGGGCAAAGCGGGCGGGACTGAGCTCGCCGCCGGATACTTATGATACGCTGAGCGTACTTCCATCCCAGTCTTCGCCGGTTCAGATCATCTCCCCGGCGATGTTCGAAGTCGTGCGCGGCGCAACGCCCATCCGCGGCAGCGTGCAATTGAATGATCTCAGTTTCTATCGTTTACAAGTTGGGCAAGGATTGAACCCTCAGGGTTGGTATCAGATCGGCGAAGATCATAACCAGCCCATCCGAGAGGGCCTGATAGGGGTTTGGGACACGCAGGGGCTGAATGGACTGTATGTCATCGAACTGCTGGCAGTGCGCGCCGATCAAAGCGTGGAACGAGCGGTCACACTGGTCACGGTGGATAATCAGCCCCCGAAGCTGAAGATAATCTCTCCAGTGCAGCAGGAGGAAATCGCGTTAAGTCAACGACCTAGCATCGTCCTATTAGCTGAGGCGACGGACGACCTGGGCGCGGCGACGGTGGAATTTTATTTAGACGATCGGCTGTTGGCAAGCATCAGCCAGCCGCCCTACGCCCTCTCCTGGCAATGCGTTCGTGGAACGCATACTTTGCGCGTGCGGGCAGTGGATCGCGCCGGCAACGTTATAGAAGATACGCTGCAGTTCATTGTTCAGTGAGCTATTGCTGCCCAGGGGATATTTCAGAAATTATCCGACTCTGGAGCGCGTTGAAGGATCTTCTGTGTGGTGTGGAATGCCAGCGGCGGCAATGCATCTCTGGCGAAGAAATCCACCCGATCTACATCGTCTCCTGGTCGCAGTTCTCCGCCCAGGATTTCCATCTGATAAGCGATGAGAATATGTGCGCCGCGGGGATGTTCCTGCCCATACAGCACATCTATCAACCGCGCCACGCGCGTGGTTAACCCGGTTTCCTCCAGACATTCACGCTCGATCGCCTGAAGAGGATCTTCGCCAGCGTCCACGAAGCCGGCCGGTAAACTCCATAAACCGCGCTGCGGATCGTTGGCGCGGCGCGTCAATAGGATCTTACCGTCTCGTTGGATCAGCGCGGCGACGGCGACTTTGGGATCGGCGAAATAAACCCAGCCGCAGGTGGGACATTTGGGGCGCAAACGCCCAAAACAAAATTCTTCCGCCAGCGGTCGCCCGCAGCGGATGCAAAAATTGACCTCTTCAATGGGTTGAGCGCACAAAATCAATAACCTGTAAGTGAACAAAGCGCCATTGGCGCACTGGCGGAAGGAATACTTCCGTCACGTCAGCGCGCTGCGCGGCGCATATAGAAGGCAGCCAATCCCGCCCCGACCGCCAAGATCGCCAGCAAGATTTGCAACGCTAAAATTAACGCACGTGCCGGCCATCGTTGCGCTGCTGGTTGCTGCGTCTCATTTTCCAACTGCCGATCGCCATTCTCTGCGGGTTCTATAGGCACTTCTTTCGCCTGCGCCTCAGCTTCTGGAGTGGCAAGCGCCTCCAACGCCGCCTCCGACGTTCCCATGGGCGTGACCACCAAAGATTTATGATCCGGGATGGGAGAGGCTGCTGCGCCGGGGACAAGTGCGGCGGGCGCTTCAGTTGGCGCCAACAACTCCACCGCTGGCGGTGCGCCGCCCCCTCCGCCTCCCCCTCCTCCGCCCATGCCAAAGACCGGCGCGGCTGCTCGTTCAGAGGCCGTCATCGTCAATGGCTGCGGGCCAAAGGTCCTCACGGCGAAATCGCCCACTGTGAGGAGGACGAAGAAGATAGTCGCCAGCGCCGAAGCCAGACGCAGGATGGGATATGGACCGGCCGATGGGGAACGGCGAGCGCCGGTTCGAACACCAGCCATGGCTGGCGATAAGGTGAAATTACGCGGGGCGCGCAAAAGCGGCTGACTTCGGAGTAAAGCGCGCGTGCGGCGCAGGTCTTCAAGCGCCTGGCGTAATTCGGCGTCCTGTTTCAGGTGAGTTTCCAGGCGAGCGCGCTCTTGGGGAGTCAGTTGGTTATCAAGATAGGAGGAGAGGGCCTCCCATTGCGGGGGCGTGATCTGGGTGGTCATGTGTCACTCTCCCCCAACAGACGAAATGATTCGGGTAAAAGTTCCCAAACGCCTCGCAAACAATCCCTCATGCGGGTGCGCGCTCGCGCCAGCCGGCTCTTCACCGTGCCTAATGGAGCGCCCAGCGCCTGCGCGGCTTCGCTGTAATCCAACCCCTGGACATCTACCAGCGCCACCACGGCGCGAAATTCCGGGGGCAGTCCGTCCAGGCAGCGCTGTAATGCGCGAGCGAGCTCGCTTCTTTCGGCGCTTTCCTCCGGCGATTCGCCCGGATCGGAAATCCAGCGCGGCGACTCGATCTCCTCGTTCTCGTTATCCAGTGGTTCCAGGGGTGTGGTTGGGCGTCGTTTGCGACGGCGCAATTCGTCATAACAAACATTGGTGACAATGCGCAGCAGCCAGGCTTTGAAGGAGCCGCCGCGATAAGAGTCCAGCTTCCGGTAAGCGGAGATAAAGGCGTCTTGAGAAGCGTCCTCTGCCGCTTCTTGCTCGCCCATCATGCGGTAAGCCTGGGTGTACACCATATCCTGGTAGGCTAAAACCAAACGATTGAAAGCATCCAGGTCGCCTTGTAAGGCAGCTTGGATCAAGGCAGTTTCATCCATTTTAGTTTTTTAGGTTATCAAACATGCGCCGAGCGATCAGGACAAAGCAGCCTCGCCAGATGAGGATGGCAAGAGCGCTGACACCGCCCAGAATGAACACAAATAGGGGTAAGATCGGCGCATTGAGCCAGACGCCGCGCAACCAGGCCGCCAGCGGCGCCGCCAGGAGCATTGCCCAGAAGGGTCGCCACAACTGGCGCACTTCCATTGCTCGCTGGTGGTCATAAGCGCCCAGAAACGGCGCGGCAGCCAGCCAGGCGATTGCCAGCGGCAGAAACGTCGTCAACATGCGCGCCGCGCCCGCGTTTAACTCGTTATGGCTGGCAAAACCATAAATGGTGACCAGGGCGATTGTCATGAAATCCCCGGCTGCCAGAATTATCAACCATTTGCGCTCATTTTGTGCGTTCATGTATTCACAATGCTAATCCAAACCGGCAAAAGGGGCAAGGGCTGAGCAGCGTCTGATTTTTCCGCGGCCGGATTGTCTCTTCATCAGGCTAACCGGGGCATAAGGCAGATGAAAACATGACATTTATCATGCACGTTATGGAAAATCTATACCTTGTGTCGCCTCTCGAAGTCTTATAGAATGTCAACTTAGTTTGTCTGAACAGGCGTTTTGCTTTTTCGCCAGAAGCGTCCTGCGGGTCCGCCCTTCTAATCCAACCTCCTTCCTCGTCTATTGGAAGACTGCCCTTTTCCATACAACGCAGAGGTCGGTTTGCAGCCCGCCAAATCCGCCTCACGCTTACTTCGAAATCCCCCGCCCGTTCTTCAGGACAAAATTAATAAGATTAGGAGATCCCATGTCTAAGATAGATACACTCGTGCAAGACTTTCTGGCGCAAGAAAAGATCGCTGTCGTCGGCGTATCGGACAAACGCGAGACGGGCTGCAACTTGGCCTACCGCAAATTCAAAGAGGCGGGTTATACCGTCAGCGCGGTCAATCCGCGCCTGGCGACTTTTGAGGGCGATCCTTGCTACCCGAATCTGCAATCCATCCCTGAGAAACCGGATGCAGTGTTTATCCTCACCAATCCCCAGGTTACCGAGCAAATCGTCCAGCAGTGTGTGGAGCTGGGGATCCAGCGCGTTTGGATGCATTGCCTGATGGGGACAAAGCCCGGTCTGGCAGGGAGCATGACCAGCGTGTCGCAAGATGCGGTGCGTATGTGCCGCGAGAACGGCATTCGGGTGATTCCAGGTAGCTGCCCGAACCAGTTCCTAAAGCCGGATTTCGGTCACGCTATGATGCGGATGATGTTCCGCGTCATCGGTTTTCACCGCGTCGATTAGGATAGCGTCGGTTATTTCCCCCAAGATGCAGGCATGGCGGCGCATGATGCGCAATAGCCTAGAAGACGCTCACCGCGTCCTGGCTCAGGAGGTGCTGCAATGAAAAGAATCCTGGTTACCTACGCCACGATGGCCGGTTCAACCGCCGAAGTTGCCCAGGCTGTGGGCGAGGAGATCGCCAAGAGTGGTTTCCAAGTGGATGTGCTGCCTCTCAGCCAGGTCGAAGGTTTGGAAGCCTTTGATGGCGTTGTGATCGGGGGACCGATGATCATGGGTTGGCACCGTGCTGCTTTGCGCTTCCTCAGGCAACATCGAAAAGCGCTTCAGCAAATGCCGTGGGCGGCGTTTGTGATGGCAATGAGCCTGACGCAGACCGGCGAAATGAGCTTGGGCAATATGCGGGTAACAGTGGACGATAAATTGCCCAGACCGCCGCAAAAAGAGGGGCGGTTGAATTTCAGGGAACGCTATGCCCGCCTTGCGAATTACCTTCGTCCCGTCCTCCTGGCTGCCCGACCTGCCAAACCGGCAAGCATTGGGGTTTTCGGCGGACGGTTGGAATATGGCCGTTTGAAGTGGTGGGCGGTATTATTTGTCATGATGATCATCCAGGCGCCACCCGGCGAGCGGCGAAACTGGCCGGCGATCCGGGCCTGGGCGGCTGATTTACCGGCGCTGTTCGAAGCAGATGAAGTGTAAGAAACAGCATCTGGGCTGACTCAATCCTCCATATAAAACCACGACCATGCGCATCACAATCTTTGCGGCAGGTTCCCGAGGCGATATCCAGCCATGCGTCATGCTGGGCAGGGGGCTACAACGAGCAGGTTTTGATGTACTTCTGGCCGTCCCGGAGAACTTCGCCGCTTTGGTTCAGGAATATGAGCTGCGATTTCATCCACTGCGGGGGGATGTTCAGCAGATCATGGCGAGTGAAACCGGTCGTAGGTTCATGGAGGATGGCGACGCAAACCCTCTCAAACAGGTCAGCGCCATGAGAAAGATGCTCGGCCCGGTGGCTTTGCAAATGGCTGAAGATGCGTTCGAAGCTTGCCGCAACGCCGATGCGATGATCTCGTTGGCTATCTTCGCTACCTTCGCCAAGACAATTACGGAGGTGCTGAGCATCCCGTTGATCAACGTTGAACCAACCCCGTTGCTGCCAACTCGCGCCTTTCCAGCAGCCGGCTGGCCGCTGCAGAAAAATCTGGGCGGACTTAACAATCGCCTCTCAGGCATTATCATGCTGCAAATCATCTGGCAATGGTATCGTCCTTTTGTGAACAGCTTCCGCCGACGCTTTGGACTACCGCCTCACACCTCAACCAGCTTCTACCACATCCTCAAGACAACGCCGCTGTTGGGTGCATATAGCTCCACGGTTATTCCTCATCCATCAGATTGGCCCGAGAGTGTGTACATCACCGGCTATTGGTTGCCAGATGCCGACACAGAATGGCGACCTCCACCCGAACTCGAATCGTTTTTAGATGCAGGCGATCCACCCATTTATGTTGGTTTTGGCAGTATGTCCGGTCTTCACCCGGAGCGACTGGCGCATATCATCTTAGAAGCCCTAGTGATTAGCGGCCAACGGGGACTGCTGCTCACAGGCTGGGGCGGCATCCACGCAATTTCAGCCCCCAATCGTGTTTTCGTCATCAATTCTGCTCCTCATAGCTGGTTGTTCTCTCGGATGGCGGCCGTGGCGCATCATGGAGGCGCAGGAACAACAGCGGAGGGGCTACGCTCCGGGGCGCCCTCAGTGATCCTGCCCTTTATGATGGACCAGCCATTCTGGGGAAGCCGTGTTAATGCTTTAGGCGCCGGGACAAAACCCATTCCAATGAAAAAGTTGACTGCTGAGAGGTTGGCTCACGCCATCCATGTCGCAGTTACCCAACCGGCGATCAAAGAGCGCGCCGCCAGAATAGGAGCGGCGATCCGCGCTGAGAATGGCGTGGACAATGCAGTGAGAGTAATAAAAGAGCGCCTGGGAGTATGACCAATGCCTGAGAACCATGACAGTTATACAACCCTCCCTTTCCCGAAGATGCGGCGCCTGATGGTGGATGGCGGGCGCATGGGCCGTCAGAAGCACATCATCCATGGGCTGTTGGAGATAGATGTCACCCGCCCCCGTCGGCTGATCCGCGCTCACAAGGCGCGAACCGGTGAAACCCTTTCCTTTACAGCGTTTATCATCGCCTGCCTGGGTCAAGCGATGGATATGAACAAGCACATGCACGCTTACCGGGACTGGCGGGGTCAACTCGTGCTATTTGACGAGGTAGATGTGAGCACCTTATTTGAGGTTGAGGTGGATGGTCGAAAGATAATCCGCCCCCACATCATCCGGGCGGTTAACCATAAGAGCTTTCGAGAGCTTCACGAGGAAATTCGGGGGTTCCAGGCCGGCCATGAAAGTAGTCGCGAAGCGAGGTTCATCCATTGGTTCATCGCGTTGCCTGGGATCGTCAGGCGATTATTTTATTGGATACTTTTCAAGAACCCACGCTGGTTGAAGGAGTATTTTGGCACTGCCATCGTAACCGCGGTTGGGATGTTCGGGAGCGGGGCAGGATGGGGGATTCCAGTCTCCAATCATACACTTCAGATCACGCTTGGCGGCATTGCCGAGAAACCGGGCGTGATTGAGGGTCGGATCGAGATCCGCGAATACCTGAGCGTCACGATCAGTTTCGATCACGACATTGTGGACGGCGCTCCGGCTGCTCGCTTCGCTCAACGGCTGAAAGAGTTAATCGAGGGTGGTTACGGCCTTGGTGACGAAGCGCCATGATATTGCTATTCATCGCAGCCTCAGAGGGCAAGGGCGATCACAAAGCGAGTGAATCGAATTTTCTGGATCATCTCCATTTCAGCCTACGACCGATGACTCAGCCCATTGATCGGGCCGCCAGTGCTCGTTCGATGTCCTTCACGCGGTGATCAGCGGAATGACCGTCGAGGTCATAGGGCCATTCTGCGCGGCGCTCCCTGCCGCTGAACCATTCCTCGGGTGCCTCTCTCAGCGCTGCCAGCAACTCTGCATGAACTTGCCTGTGCCACGCCAGGACATCTTGAGGCGACCGGTCGCGCCAGCGCAGATAAATCAGGTGATTCGCCTCGCTTTCGCCTAAGCCGCGCATCTCTGGCGGCTTGCGCAGCCCTTTTGCGGAAAGAACCACATTGCTCTTCCAGTGGGTGATATGAGCCAGGGCGTCCTTCACAGTCCAGGGGTCTTTTGTTTCCGGCCGCGGCAACCGACGCTCCCAATCTTCATTCGTCAGATTGGCGACCAGATGATCCAGAAGCTCAAACTCCCGGATGGCGCGTTCGATCACTTCTTCTCGTTTGTGGCGCATACCTTGTGACATCTCCTGTCTGTTATCTCATTATTGGCCTTCAGATAATATGATAGTGAGCGTCCTGCAGGTTTATGATTGCACACAGGCTCGTTTTAGGGGAATCTGCGGGACGTTTTGCACCAACGAGATAAACTAATAGTATCTGAGCCGTTTCGATGCCTACATCATACTATCAATGGGGGTGAAATTGCAACCGTGTTCCAGCAATTCCAAGCTTTTTCCCTTGACAAATTTCCTCCCCCTCTTTATACTTTAGCGCGTTTAACTATTAATAAGGATTAAATAATTATGCGCTCTTTCCTTTCCCAAACCCTTCACGAATGGATGCACATCGTTATGCGGCATTCGATGCGCAACTTTATCCTCTACGCCAAAGAGAAAAATTACTCGGTGGCGCAACTTAACGCCCTGTATCGCATTCACCACAAAGGCGCTTGTGGGATTTCCGATTTGGGAGAGGAAATGGGCGTGACCAGCGCCGCCGCCAGTCAACTGCTCGATAAACTCGTCCAGCAAGGTTTAGCTGTGCGCACAGAAGATCCGCAAGACCGCCGAAACAAGCGCGTCGCTTTGACCGAAGCCGGCGAGCGTATTGTGCAAGAGAGCATGGCTGCTCGCCAGAGCTGGCTGGACCTCCTGGCCGAAAAACTCACCCAGAGCGAACAAGAACAGGTGAACCATTCCTTGCGACTGCTGATCGAAAAAGCTAAAACCTTGGAGTGACCGAAGGAACACTATGCTCAAACTCTTTCCCTACATTCGACGTTACGCGCTTCCCATTCTGGCAGCGGTCGTTTTGTTGTTTATCCAGGCGAATGCTGATTTGACCTTGCCCGATTACCTCTCCAAAATCGTCAATATCGGTATTCAACAAGGCGGCGTGGAAAGCTCCCTTCCCCAGGCGATGCGCGCCCAGGCTTATCAGCGTATGACCTTATTCCTGGATGCCGCGGATCGGCCTCCGGTTGCCGCCGTGTACAAACGCGTCGAACCGACAGATACAGAGTACGCCAATTATGAGAAGCAATACCCTGCTCTCGCAGAGCAGCCGTTTTATGTTCTACAACCGCTGACCGATGAACAGCGCGCGGCGCTCGAACCCGTCGTGGGCCGCGCCCTGGTTGCTGTTTCTTTCCTGGAGCAAGCGCAGGCAGATCCGCAACGCGCTGCCGATTTGGGTCAAAGGATGGGTTTCGACCTCTCCAAATTGCCACCGGGTATGGATTTATTCGATGTGCTGGCGCAACTCCCTGATTCGCAGCAGGCGCAGATGCGCTCCGCTATGCAGGAGCGCTTTGCCGCCCTCGGCGAGGTGATGACTGTCCAGATGGGAGTCGCTGCCGCCAAAGCCGAACTCGAAGCCCTGGGTGTGAATATGACGTCCATCCAGCAGAGTTATGTTCTGCGCATGGGCGGTATCATGTTGTTGATCACCCTCATCTCAGTTGTTGTCACTATTTTGGTGGGATTGATTTCTGCGCGCGTGGCAGCGGGCGCGGCGCGCGATTTGCGCGATGCGCTCTTCGTGCGCGTTTCGAACTTTGCCAGTGCAGAGATCGAGAAATTCTCCACCGCTTCGCTCATCACACGCGCCACGAACGACGTGACTCAATTGCAAATGGTGACGATGATGATAATTCGCATGGTGTTCTACGCACCGATCATTGGTGTGGGCGGTATGTTGCGCGCCTTGAACACTGCTCCCTCGATGGGTTGGATTATTGGGCTGATGGTGGTTGTGCTGATCGGCATCATCCTGAGCGTCTTCTCGGTAGCGCTGCCGCGCTTCAAGCGTATCCAGGTGCTGACCGACGCCCTCAATCGCGTGATGCGCGAAAACTTGAGCGGCATGATGGTGGTGCGCGCCTTCAACCGCCAGGATTTCGAAGAAAAGCGCTTTGACCGGGCGAACCGCGACCTGACCGGTAACTTGCTCTTCATCAGCCGCGTGATGGTGGTGATGATGCCCATCATGATGCTCCTGATGAGCTCAACCTCACTGCTGGTGGTATGGGTTGGCGCGCATCGCGTCGCCGAAGCGCAAATGCAAGTGGGCAATATGATGGCGTTTATGCAATACGCCATGCAAATCTTCTTTGCCTTCATGTTTATGTCCATGATGTTTATCGTTCTGCCGCGCGCTTCTGTATCTGCTGACCGCATTGTTGAAGTACTGGAAACCCCTCCCACCATCCTCGACCCGCAAACGCCCAGGCATTTTCCAGAGCCTTTCCGCGGCGAGGTGACCTTCGACCATGTTACATTCCACTACCCCGACGCAGAAGAGGACGTGCTGCATGACATTACGTTCACTGCTCGCCCCGGGCAAACAACCGCCTTCATCGGCACGACCGGTTCGGGCAAATCCACCATCGTGCGCTTGATTCCGCGCTTCTACGACGTCAGCGATGGCGCAATCCTGATAGATGGCGTTGACATTCGCCAGGTTCCGCAAACGGAGTTACGCGAGCGCATCGGCTATGTGCCCCAGCGCAGCAATCTGTTCACCGGCACGATCGAAAGCAACCTGCGCTTTGGGGCGGAAAATGCCAGCGAGCAGGAATTGCTCGAAGCGTTGGAGATTGCCCAGGGTCAAGAGATCCTCGACTCGCGCCCCGAAGGGATGGCGGCGGAGATCTCGCAGGGCGGCACCAACGTCTCTGGCGGGCAGCGTCAGCGGTTGGCGATCGCCCGCGCCCTGGTCAAACGCGCCCCCATCTACATTTTCGACGATAGTTTCTCGGCGCTGGACTATAAGACCGACGCCGCACTACGCCGCGCCCTCAAACGGTTTGTGGCCGACAGCACCGTCTTCATCGTTTCGCAGCGCGTGGCGACGATCAAAGACGCCGACCAGATCATTGTGCTGGATGAAGGCCGTATTGTGGGCAAAGGCACACATCATGAATTGTTGGAGACTTGTGACGTGTATTGTGATATCGCGCTCTCACAACTGAGCCAGGAGGAACTGGCATGATTGCCCACAACCCTGTTTCTGGCAGCGATAACAATGGTCGTCGCCCCGCACTCCAGCGTGGACCTGTGGCGGGTGGACCAATGCCTGGCGGTCCAATGGGGCGCGGCGGTCCGATGGCGATGATGAAAGGCGAATCGGCGCGCGACTTCAAAGGGACAATGCGTAAGCTACTCGTTTATTTGGGTCCCTATAAGTTGCTCACCGCGCTCGTCATCCTGCTGGCTGCAGCCTCAACCGTTTTTTCGATCTTCGGTCCAAAAATCCTGGGCAACGCCACCACCAAACTCTTCGAGGGTGTGATGGGTCAGATCACTGGCGCAGGCGCGGGGATTGACTTTACCGCCATTGGCCAGATCTTGCTCACTGCTCTGGTGCTATATGTACTGTCATCCTTGCTGGCCTACATCCAGGGCTGGCTTATGACCGGCGTGGCAGTGGACATTACCTATCGCTTCCGCCGCGACATTGCCGAGAAGATCAACCGTATGCCCCTGCGCTATTTCGATGGAACCAATCATGGCGAAATCCTCTCCCGCGTCACCAACGATGTGGATACGGTCAACCAAACTCTCAGTCAGAGCCTCTCGCAGATCATCACCTCAGTGGTCACGGTGATCGGCGTGTTGGCGATGATGTTCAGCATTTCCTGGCAGATGACGCTGGTCAGTTTGCTTATCATTCCGCTCACGTTGGGGATCGTACAATTCATCGTCCGCCGCTCGCAGCGGTACTTTCGCCAACAGCAGGATTATCTCGGTCATGTCAATGGCCATATTGAGGAAATGTTCGGCGGGCATGTGGAAGTCAAAGCCTTCAACGCCGAGGCGCGCAGCATTCAGAAGTTCAGCCGCCTGAACCGCACCCTTTATGAAACTGCCTGGAAGTCGCAATTCCTTTCGGGCATCATGATGCCGATCATGAATTTCGTCGGCAACCTGGGCTATGTAGGGGTGGTTGTTGTCGGTGGGTATCTGGCGGTGCGGAAGGCGATTACGGTGGGTGATATTCAAGCCTTCATCCAGTATATTCGCTCCTTCAATCAGCCGCTGATGCAGTTGGCGAATATCTCGAACATCCTGCAACAGACCGCCGCCGCTGCCGAGCGCGTTTTCGAGTTTTTGGAAGAGCGCGAGGAAACGCCAGAGGTCGCAGATGCGGTCGAAATCGGGCGGGCGCGTGGGCACGTGGAGTTCCGCAATGTTCGCTTCGGCTACAGCCCGGATAAAACGGTCATCCACAATTTTTCTGCGGAAATCCAACCCGGACAGCGCGTGGCAATCGTTGGCCCCACGGGCGCAGGCAAGACCACTCTGGTGAAACTGCTGATGCGCTTCTACGATGTGAACGAGGGCGCGATTTTGCTCGATGGGCAAGATATTCGCAATTTACGCCGCGCGGATCTGCGCCGTCAGTTTGGCATGGTTCTGCAAGACACCTGGTTGTTTAACGGCACCATCCTCGATAATATCCGTTATGGGCGCGAAGACGCCAGCGAGGAGGAGGTCATCGCCGCTGCTCAAGCTGCACATGCTGATCACTTCATCCGCTCTCTACCAGGCGGTTACCAGATGGAGTTGAACGAGGAGACAAGCAACATTTCCGCGGGTCAAAAGCAATTGCTGACGATCGCCCGCGCCTTCCTGATTGATCCGCCAATGTTGATCCTAGATGAGGCGACCAGTTCGGTGGACACTCACACAGAACTCCTGATTCAGGAAGCTATGCGTCGTCTGATGCATGGTCGCACCAGTTTCGTCATCGCCCATCGCCTCTCCACCATCCGCGATGCAGACCGGATTCTGGTGATGAACCAAGGCGATATTGTGGAACAAGGCACGCATGAAGAACTTCTGAGGCGCGGCGGTTTCTATGCCGAGTTGTATAACAGTCAGTTTGCCAGCGTGACCGCATAGCGGATGGGTTGGTCAACATCTTGACGATCGCCAGCAATGTAAACTGCTGCCAGCTCGCCCACAAACCCATTGGATGCGCTCCTCGCTCATGACGCCAGCGCATAACCGGCAGATCGCCAGGCGCTCATGCCTCCTTCCAGGAGCGCCAGATTCTTATACCCGCGCCGTTCCAGCAGCGAAATCCCCACTGTGGATCGGTCGGAGTGGCCGCAATGGACGACAAGCGGGTGATCTTTCAGGGCGGGTAAATCCTCGTCCGTCAGTCGGCCGGCTTCGATATGTATAGCCCCAGGGATGTGTCCGGCGCGCCATTCGGACTCGAAGCGCACATCCAACACGAGTGGCGCATTGGCCTTTTCTAACCGCCGAACAAGCTCTTCGACCGAAACCCTGGGTATGCGCCTGACCGGCAGCCCTGCAGCCTCCCAAGCGGGCAGTCCGCCTTCCAAATAACCGCGTAGATCGTCGTAACCAATGCGAATCAACTGCCGGGTCGCTTCCTCTCGTTGGGCCGGCTGGTCAGCAATGAGGATAAGTGGTGTGCCGAAGGGTATCACCCAACCTGCCCAGGTGATCAACGGCGCGCCCAAGGGGATGCCAAAGGATGTGGGAGTGTGACCGGCGGTGAACTCATGCGGGGAACGCGTATCCAGGATAGCGATGGATTGAGCCATTGCCTGGGCGACTGCCTGCGGTGAGAGAGGTTTTAGGGGCGGGACTCCGCCGAGCAGCGGCGGGCCGCTCTGGTTGATCCGCCGCAAGTGCTTGAAGTAGGCCGGGTAGGAGGGCAGATCGCTCAGCGCTCGGCGGACGAAGTCCACCTCATCCAACGCCTTCGCCAGCGGATTCCACGCTCTTTCTCGGCCAATGGTGGTGCTTCGCTCGGCGACGGCGGGGGCTGCGCAAAAAGATCCTGCCCCATGCGTGGGGTAGATAGCCACATCATCTGGAAAATGGAGCAGCTTGTGATGGATGGAGCGGTAGAGGTCGTGGGCTAGAGGCTCAGTCTGTGTAGCGCCCAATAGGTCCGTTCGGGCGGCTCCGCCGACCATCAGCGCGCCGCCGGTGAACAGGGCGGATGGAGCTTTCTTCCCAGCCTCGGTCAAGCTAAAGCTGATGTGCTCAGGCGTGTGGCCGGGGGTGGTCAGGACGCGAAAGGACAGATCCCCAAGCTGGATGACCTGATTGTCCTGCAACGGCAAATGTTCAAACCCCAGTTCTGCTTCGGCGCTGGCGCAAACCTGTACACCAGCCTGCGCAGCGAGCTCGCGTGACCCGCTGATAAAATCGTTATGCAGGTGAGTGTCCAGCGAATATACCAGGCGCAGACCCAGTCCCTCGGCTGTTTGCAGGTAACGATCAACGTCGCGTTGTGGATCCAAGACCGCAGCCAGCCCAGTTTCCTCGGAGGCGATCAGAAAAGAAGAATTTCCCAGGCCTTCATCTACAAACTGGTTTATGAACATAGGCTTTGCCTTTCTGTTGGATCGGATAAACTCTTGTGTGGACTGCTCAAGAGTATGTTGGTTATCGCTCCAGAGGAAAGCCTGCTTGCTGCCATTCGGCAACACCTTCTTCAGGGCGGGCGACGTTCCACCCATGCGCCTCTAACAGCTCCAAGACTTCGTCGGCGAAGACGCAGTAGGGGCCGCAACAGTAGGTTACGATCAACTTGGCTGGAGGGATTTCCTCCAGGCGTTACTCCAGATCATTCATACAGAGGATGGGAGCAACGCACTCCCACCGCACTCTCAGGGCTTTTTATCGCCCCGCTGAAACCAATAGGCGACGAATATGATTGCCGCCATCAATGCCAGAATTAAAATTACCCCAGCCCAGCCACGCAAGGGTGAATCCGACGCCGCGCGTGGCACCTCGCCCATAGGCGGCGGCACTTGTTCAACCAGTTGCGCTTCGCCCAACGCCAGGATGAAAGCGGTCAGGTCGTTGATCTCTTGCTCCGTTAGCGGACCGCCGTTGGCCTGACTCCAGGCGGGCATGGGTGAACCTTTCACCCCGTTAGAGATGACCGCTTTTACCGAGAGATCCGGACGAATAGAGGGCCAGGCTTTAGCCAGCGTTGCACCGATGCGGCCCTCGCCGTTCGCGCCGTGGCATACAGCGCAATTCTGGTCGAAGAGGATTGCGCCGCGGTTGGGGTCGCCCTCCACGTTGGGCGGCGGGGTGAAGGGCGGGCGCAGCGTGGCGGTGGCTGCAGGTGTGTACCGCGGCGCGCCGCTGGTCTGCCAGCTTAAGATAGACTCTACTAGAGCATCAATGTCAGCT
>DYGV01000026.1:0-433 GCA_020724505.1 Anaerolinea thermophila | reverse complement strand
ACCATTAGCCCGGCTCCAGGCCGGCATGGGCGAGCCTTGCACCCCATTGGCGATGATCGTGCGCACGGTCAGGTCGGGACGGATGGAAGGCCAGTCCTTCGCCAGCGTCGCGCCTACCCGCCCCTGACCTTCCGCGCCGTGGCACACTGCGCAGTTTTCTGCGTAAAGCTGCGCCCCTTGTTGCAGGCGCTCGCCCGCTTCGCCGGGCTGCGGTGTGGCGGTTTGGGCGTTGGTCGGCATGGCGTTCGCCAGGCTGGCTGTCAATAATACCAGGGCGATCAACAGGACGAGTTGCTTATGGATGAATATGCGCGGCATGACGCTTCTCCTACTTCAAGGTGAGCAGGTAAGCGATTAAGTCCGCCATATCCTGATCCGTCAGGCTGTTGGCGTAGGTTTGCGGCATCAAACCGCTGGCAAAACCAGAGACGAC
>DYGV01000025.1 GCA_020724505.1 Anaerolinea thermophila | reverse complement strand
TACGAAACGTTCAACATTCGCGCCGCGCGCGCAGAAGTCTCTTTAAGCCTGGAAGTGGAAGAAAATCTACCGCCGATTATGGGCAATGAAGATCAGATCCGACGCGTGTTCTACAACCTGGTGGAGAACGCCATCAAATATACCCCGTGTGGCGGAAGAGCAGAAATATTGCTACGGCGCGGGCCAAATGAAAACACCGTTCGCTTGCTGGTGCGCGACACCGGCCCCGGCATCGCTCCGGAACACTTGCCCCATGTCTTTGAACGCTTTTATCGCGCCGAAACCACTCAGCCTCGCCCCGGCGTCAGCCGCGGCAGTGGATTAGGGCTAGCAATCGCCAAGTCCATCGTCGAAAACCACGGTGGCGAGATCGGCGTCAGCAGCCAGATCGGCAATGGCACAACCTTTTGGGCGGACTTACCCGCCGCTTCCTGATGCTTTAGGCTTTTCCTGACGGGCGCCGTCTGGCAGGATGGCGTCGGTCAGTTTGGCGCCCTCGAGGATGGCGCCATTCAGCGTGGCGCCTTCCAGATTGGCTTCGGTCAGATCAGCATCAGTCAAGTTTGCGCCGGTGAGATCGGCTCGCGCCAGGTTCGCGGCGGTGAGGTCGGCGCGGGTCAAATTGGCGTTGCGCAAGTTCGCACCGCTCAAATTGGCGTCGAAGAGATTGGCCTGGGTCAAGTCTGCGCCGCTGAGATTTGCCCCGGCAAGGTTGGCCTTGCTCAAATCCGCCCGCGTCAGGTTACTGCCATTCAGATTGGCGCGCGCCATCATGGATTTGCTCAAGTTGGCGCGGCTCAGGTTGGCTTCCACCATCACCGTTTCCAGCAATTCACACTTTCCCAAATCGGCGCGGGTCAGGTTCGCGCGGCTCAAGTTGGCTTCGTTCAAATTTGCCCGTTGCAGGTGGGCTTCAAACAGGTTCGCCATGCTTAAATCTGCCCGCCGCAGATCGGCGCCGGCCAGGTTTGCCCAATTTAAATCGGCTTTGCTAAGATTGGCCATGTTCAAAATACAGCCGCTCAAATCCGCCCAATACAGGGAAGCGTCGCTGAGGTCAATTTTCACCAGCCACAACGGACGCGGGCGATTTAGAAGATCATAGATTTGAAAATTGGTCAATGTACTCATTGCTTTTTTCTCCTCACAGGAACGATCTTACAGATATTCTGCTTTTGAGGACTTCAGCGCCCGGCTGCGGACAGATTCGCAGCGTTCACAATAAGAGCGATCGCAAAGTAAAGCCAGCGGATCCTGGGCTAATAAATCCAAGGCTGCCCGCATCAAATCTGCCAGGGGAAGCGCCTGAATCAGGCCTTGCCCTAACATCGTTAGACGACCTACGCCGCGCAGGCGCGGTGCAAGCGCGGGGAAACCGTCCGAGCAGCCTGGAAAGCGCGGACATTCCACCACTCCTGCCGGAGTAAGCGCCCAACGCACAAACTGGCCACGCCCGGCGAGGCGTTCTGCGTAGTGGATGCTGGTGTTTACCGAGTGATCCACCCCCAATAATAAGACCCAGCCGCCTGCGCGCAGCATCTCTCCGACTGGTGCCAGAGGCTCGGCCAGAGATTGGCTCGCCAGAATGTCTGCCGCGTTGACGCCCACGAAAGAAAGGATCGGGTGCGAGGAACGCTGCGCGCCTGGAAGGAGGCGCATTCGCTCTGGGATGATGCCCATCAAGCGGTCAACCGGCATCTGCGGGTCGAAAAACTGCGCCATCCGGTTTGCATCCTGGGAAGCGCCATAATCCAGGCCATTATCCGGCGGCCCAATCTCCGGCGTCACCATTGTCTTATAGGTGAAGGCGGGCATCAGCAAAGTCTCAAACTGGTGCAGCAAAGCGGACAAAACCGTTTCCGCGCCGCCTTCCACATAACCGAACGCCGACAAGGAGGCGTGAGCCATGATCGGAGCACGACGCGGAATTGCCAGTTCCTGTAATGCCCGCACCCAATCGGCTTCGGTTACGCTTACACGCCTTTCCATTGCGGTTTTCGTTTTTCGATGAACGCCGCCATGCCCTCTTTTTGATCTTGCGTACTGAACAGAAAGTAAAAGGAGCGGCGCTCGTCGGCAAGCCCTTCGGTCAGGAACGAATCGAAGGCGTGGTTGACGGCTTCCTTGCCCATGCGCACCGCCAAGGGGGCGCGAGCGGCGAGCTCCTTTGCCAGGCTGAGGGCTTCTTCCAGGTAGCGCTCGATGGGGACCAGGCGGTTAACCAGGCCAAAGCGCAGCGCTTCCTCAGCCGTCAAGGTGCGATTATTCAACACCATTTCCATGGTCAGGGCTTTGCCCAAGACGCGCGCCAGGCGCTGTGTGCCTCCGGCGCCGGGGATCACGCCCAGATTGATCTCCGGCTGACCAAAGCGGGCTGTCTCCGAAGCGACGATCATGTCGCAAGACAGCGCCAGTTCGCAGCCGCCGCCCAGGCACCAGCCAGATACCGCCGCGATAACCGGCTTCTTCACTTGGCGGATGCGGTCAAATTGTGAAACCGTATCGCGCAATAGCATCTCGACGGCTGAGGCGTCAGCCATCTCTTTAATGTCCGCCCCCGCGGCGAAGACGCGCTCGTTGCCGGTCACCACCAATGCCCTCACCTGATCGTCGTCATCCAGCGCAAGCAATGCATCCATCAGTTCTCGCGACATCGTCAGATTGAAGGCGTTCATGGCTTGCGGCCGGTTCAGGCGCACCAGCCCCACCTGTTCTGAGACCTCAACCAAAATCGTGGAATAGCTGCTCATATTCTTTCCTCCTGAGTTTTTATTCTGTTGCAATGAAAACATCGCGCTGCTAAATACAGAGGGGTTTTCGGCAGTTGTAACTGCACCTGCGAAGTTCACGCAGCCGATCTGCATCGGTTGCATCCAGTCTATGGCGGCAGGCTGCGTGCGTTTTGTAGCTGCGTATTCATTCGACAAGCTCTGGACGAATTGATGCAATGCTGTGCTAAGCGCAATTGCTACGTATACCTCCTGCCGCCCAAATAAAGGATTTGACCAGTGAGATGGATTGCGTTTTCGCTGCACAACAAAAGTGCAGTTTCAGCCGCCTCTTGCGCCAGAGCAGAGTATCCAACCGCAGCGTCGGGGGAGGCAGGGTCTTTTTCTTGAGCTTGAGCCTCGCTCTCACTGAGGCAGAGTGCATTGACTCGAATGTTATAGGGGGAAAGCTCGTGCGCCGCAGCCTGGGTCAACCCGATCACCCCCATTTTGCTGGCGATGAAGGCGGCGCGCCCCGCCCAGCCTGACGGTTTACCGGCGATCTGCTCGGCTATAGCCGTTAGAACGTTGACGATTGTCCCACCTCCCTGAGCGCGCATAGCGCGTCCAACCAGTTGAATCATAAAATAAACGCCGCCCAGGTTGACATCCACGGCGCGCCGCCAATCCCATTCGTCCATATCCAGCAAGGCAGCTCGCGGTTGAACGCTGGCGGCGTTAATCAAAATATCAATCTGCCCCCAATCGTTCAATACCTGATCTACCATGCTCTCGACGGGCATCTTTTTACCCACGTCGCAGATGTAGTCCTTCGCCTGCCCGCCAGCCGCCCGGATGTGCTCCAACGTAACATCCAGGTTGATGGGGGTGATGTCGTTAGCGGCGATCGCTGCCCCATGCGCGGCAAACACCTGCGCCATCGCTCGGCCAACTCCTCGCCCGGCGCCAGAAATCAACACAACTTTGCCTGCAAAATTCGCCATTCGAGCCTCGAGTAATCGTTTTTATGGGGATTCGCTGAACGGCGCAAAACGCCCCGCAACTTGCTCTGATCGTACCTGCGGAACATTTATGACCATTCTTTACGGACCAGGGGTTGCCGCTTCAATTTGCGATGCGGCCTCGCACACCGGCAATTGGTCGCGGTTTGCCCAGGCGTTGAGCGGCAAACCCAAATAAGGGGAAGGGTCCAATGTGTTATCAATATCCAATTCGTTGAGAAAACCTCCCTGCCCATCATCTTTCACAATGGAAAAATGAAGATGCACCCCCACCGGATTGCCGGGCGTTCCAGAGTAGTTCCCTTGATAGCCCAGCAGCGTCCCCGCTTCCACGAAAACTTCGTTCGCCCCTGCGGGAAAAGCATCCACGATGTAGGACCGACCATCCGGTCCTGCCAGGTGGGTGTAATACGTCCAGATCTGCCGATCGGGTTGCAAAGGATCCTGGGGAATGCGGATAATCACGGTGGACTTCCACTCTGCAAGGCGCGTCAGATACCCTGCATAAGCAGCATAGACTGGCGTAACGCCGGGGTCTTCGCCGCCGAAGATGTCAATTCCCTGGTGATGATGCCCCCAGCGGAACGAATCGCCCCACAGAAACCCAATATAGCCTTCGGTGGGCATCTGAAAGGGAGCGCCATTGCAACGCTCGCCTGCTGCCACTCGCCATTCCGCCAGTGAATCGGGGTCGCGCAGCCAGTTTATCAGCCAGCGCATACGGACAGGGCTGAATACATGCGAGCGATAGAAAGAGAACCCTATGCCAGCAACTGCGATGACGCCAATCAGCAAAACTAATCCGATAATCACCCAAAGCGACCTTCTCGGTCGGCGGAAGGAGCTTCTATTCAGATGCACGGCTATCCTGTTTAAAACGATGGATGCGCGCCAGATCATCCTCGCGATGGTCGGCAAAGTACAGTGTCATTTTTCCGCCCGTCAGTTGTTGCAGCAGACGGCCTGCTGCCTGCCCGCTGGGTGAAGCCAGGCCCTGCTCCGCAGCCTCTCGTGTATCGAAAAACAATTCGTGTATCTGATAACAGGGCGTTGCGCCATAAAGAAATTGTTCAACGCGGCTGGTAGCTTCTTTGCGCAGCCCTGGCATTGCCTCGGCTAGGTGCAAGAATTCAGGCCATTGAGACTCAAAGGCGTTGATGTCTGCGGGCGGTTCGATCAATATGACCAGTTTGTACATGGCGAATCTCCTCCGTTGATTATACACGCAGGTTTACAGAGTTTATGGTATGATTCGCTTCCTGGAGTAACGGTGTAAATGGACGACAAAATCACAATAATCGAAGGGCCAACGCCCACTTTTGAAGCCGTTTCGGACGGCTGGGCGCTGGGGCTGAATGAAGGCCCCTATCTGTTCAACATTGCCCTCACCCGGCTGCGGACGTTTAACGGCCCCGCTCTGATCGAGCGCTGCAACCGCGCCTGGCGCAACCAAAATAGCATCAATCTGGAATATCGCGACATGGATGGCCTGGAGAGCCGAGCGCCCATCCTGGCCGCTCGCGCCGTGGATGTGGACGAAGGGCAAATGTTGATCTTGTGGGTGCGTCTGGAATACGACGAGGATGAACTTGAGGCGGGTCTCGAGGACCCTGGGGACGATTTCTACGACGAACCGGACGATGATCTCAACCGATAATTAACTCTCTTGTGCGGCGGGCGCTCCCCGCCGCACGTCTTATCTAGGCTATGGACGAAACTCACCTCTTGCTAACCGACTTCAAGGAAGGGGTTCTTACCCTCACACTCAATCGGCCAAAGGTCAATGCCTTTAATTTCGAGTTGATCGCTGCGCTGCAATCCGCATTCAAACAGGCGGAGCGCGAAGATCAGGTGCGTTGCGTCGTGCTGACCGGAGCAGGCGAGGTGTTTAGCGCTGGTCAGGATGTCACCGCTTTTCAGCAGGAAGAACCGGTCTCCTTCCGCCGCCATCTATTGCGCACCTATAATCCATTGATCCTGCAGATTCGCCGGCTGGAAAAGCCTGTCCTGGCGGCCATCAATGGCGCGGTCTCCGGCGCAGCGCTGGGCATTGCCCTGGCGTGCGATTTGCGCTTGGCCTCGGAGCGGGCCCGTTTTGTAGTTGGCTTTGGTGGTATTGGCCTGGCGCCCGATTCGGCCGTCTCGTTGCTCTTGCCGGCGCTCATCGGACTGGGGCGGGCGGCGGAATTTACCTTCACCAATGCCTCCATCAGCGCCGAGCAGGCGCTGGCCTGGGGGCTGGTCAATCGGGTGACGCCGACCGCCGAATTCCAGGCAGAAGCCGCAGCCTGGGCCACCAGGCTGGCACAGGGACCCATACGCGCCATGGGGCTGGCCAAACGCGCCTTTAACAAAGCCGTGTTGGGCAACCTGGAAGAAGTTTTGGATTACGAAGCTCACTTGCAGGAAATTGCCGGGCAAGGCGCAGAACACAAAGAAGGCGTTCGGGCGTTTTTGGAAAAACGCCCACCCCGTTATCTATGACTGCTTCTCCGAGTCGGATCAGAAGCCGCGCACAAACTTCATCGCCGCCAAAGCGGCAAAGATGATCCCATCTACAATGCCGGCGCGCAGGGCGTCTCCGTTGCCATGCTCATCTACCAGACGGGGAAAAAAAGAATCGCCTTCCAAATGGTATAACGGGCCGGCGAACCAAGCAAAGAATGTGCCGGCCAACAGACCGCCGACATGCCCCCAATTGTCAATCCCAGGCGACATGCCGATGACCAGGTTTACCACGGCGATCAAGATGACATTGCCCAGCGCGCGCTGCGCCCGGGCGCCGAAAATTTCCCGATTGCGGTACAGGAAAATGCCCTCTGCACCCAGCAAACCAAAGATCGCTGTCGAAGAACCCAACGAAGGCGCGCTGGAAAATAAGAAGGAAAGCACATTACCGGCAAAGCCAGAGATCAAATACAGCGCCAGAAAACGGCCATGGCCATAGTGACTTTCCAGCGCTGGCCCCAAAATGTACAAAGCATACAGATTAAAGCCGATATGCAGCAGCGAGCCGTGTAAAAACACAGGGGTGATCAGCCGCCATACCTCGCCGCGTAAGATGAGCTGATTCACTTTCAAGCCAAGAAGGGAGGGTAAATCGAAACCCAGCAGGTATTGGGTGATTATTTGCGCCAGAAACACCGCAATCGTAACTGAAAGTAAAGCAATGGTGAAATAAGGCGTCAAACGCGGCAATTGGACGGTCACATAGCGACCACCGGACTGAGAGGCGTTCGGATCATTGGGGGGAGGGAACATTAGAGGACAACCTTTCTCGGATGCACGCGATGATGCTCCGCTCGGATGATGGCCTGGATCGTTTCGACCGTCTCCTGAAGTTTGGATTGCCGATTGACGACCACGTAATCGAATAGATCCATTTGTTTTAGTTCCTGCCGGGCGGTGGCAATGCGCAGCTTTAGCCCTTCGGGCGTCTCGCTTTTACGGGCAATCAAACGCGCCTCCAGCTCAGCCTCGTTTTCTGTGATGAGAAAAATGAGCAGCGCCTCCGGGCAAAGCTTACGGATGGTGGCTGCGCCTTGAACATCCACACGCAACACCACATCTTTTCCGCTCTCCAATGCCTGGCGCACTTGCTGTTTGGGGATGCCTTTATAATCGTTATATACAATGGCATATTCGAGCAACTCACCCTGCTCGATCATTTCGGCGAATTCATCTTTGGAGAGAAAATAATAATCCACGCCGTGGCGCTCATCCACGCGCGGCGGTCGGGTAGTCGCCGTGACCACGAAGTGGAAGGGCAGGCCGCGCTCTTTCATACAGCTTATCACTGTATCTTTGCCAACCCCCGACGGCCCGGAAATGACGATCAGCAACGGGTTAGAGGCGGGGGGATGAAAAGGTTTTTGATCTGACACAAACTTCTCCTGTGGCGCATTCTTTCCGGGCAGGGATATCCAAAATGGGCTCCCTGCGTGACAGTTTCTCGCGCCTTGATTATAATTTCAAAATCCGATCTCAAGACCTGATACCGGAGGAATAAAATGCCATATTATCCATTTCGTTGCCTGGATTGCAAGCGGCGTTTTGAAGTCTTCATGACCTACAGCGAATACGGGAATCAGACAGTGGTCTGCGCCCACTGCGGCAGCTCGAACGTACAGCGGCGCATCAGCCGTGTGCGTATCGCCAAGTCGGAAGATAGCCGTCTAGAGGATCTGAGCGACCTGGACGATTTCAGCGGTCTGGAAGATGATCCGCGCGCCCTGGGCAGGATGATGCGCAAGATGAGCCAAGAAATAGGCGAAGATATGGGACCCGAAATGGATGAAGTCATTGATCGGTTGGAGGCTGGTCAAAGCCCAGAGGAAATAGAAGCTGCCATACCCGAGTTGGGGGCGGGCGAGAGCGACCTCGCTGGAGGAGATGAAGAATAAACGCTCAGGCGTGTTTCGATGGCGCCGGGAGGCGCTGCATCACCACCTCGCGGACAGCCGCCTGCACTGCATCGGGCGGCTGTCCGGCGTCAATCAACACCCAACGCTGAGGCTCCTGACGCGCCAGTTCTAAAAAACCAGAGCGCACGCGCCGATGAAACTCCAGATCATAGGCATCCAGGCGGTTCCACTCCCCGCCGCTCACCTTGCGCCGCAAACCCGTCTCGACATCAATATCCAGCAGCAAGGTCAAATCGGGCGAAAGCCCGCCGGTCGCAAAACGGATCAGGGCACGCAGTTCGTCCAGGTTGAAGCAATGTCCGTACCCCTGGTAAGCCAGGGTCGAATCGGCGTAGCGGTCGCTGAGCACCAGGTCGCCCTTTTCCAGACGGGGGCGGATAACCTCCTCCACCAATTGAGCGCGCGAAGCCTGGAAAAGCAGCGTCTCGGTGCGCGGCCGCATGGCAACGTTCTTGAGATCGGAAAGGATGGCGCGAATTTGATCGCCAATTTGCGTGCCGCCCGGTTCACGCGTCAGCAGAACCTCATAACCCTGCTGACGCAAAAAATCTGCCAACGCGGCAGCCTGGCGAGTCTTACCGCTCCCTTCGGGGCCTTCAAAGGTGATGAACATGCGCCTAGCTTTCCCGGAAGATGCGCACCCGCCGGTTGGGTTCTTTTCCGTATGAATGCGAAACTAGGTTCGCTTCGCGTGCCATCTGATGTTGCAAACGGCGGATAGATGAAGCTGCCGGATGCAGTTCGACCCAACGCTCGCCGTTCATCACTGCATTGATCGCCGCCCGCGTCTCTTCCAGCACCGATTCCATCGCCGAGTCGCCTAAATTCTCGGTATATAAACTGAACAAATCGCCCAGGAATTGTTGCATCTGGTTCACGGTGTTGGAGCGCAAGACGTAGATGGGAACATTGCGCTGCTCGGCGTCGGTGATGGTGCGTTGGCGTTTTCGATAGTAGGAGCGCAGCGTCACCAGCACGTCGGCGTTGCCCGGCTCATCCACAATAACAGCTGGCACACCCAGGCGACGGGCGGCTTGCGTCAGGCGGTTGCGCGCCACACCATACGGGTAAATGCGCATGGTCTGTAGCGAGGAGCGATCGCGCCCCACCGTGCCGTTATCAAAGCGCTGGTTCGCTCCGTATTCCTGGCGCTCCGGCGTATATTCTCCACTCTGACGGCGATAGCCCTGCTGTCCTCCGGCGGATAAACGCTGCGGCGCGGGCGCCCGCTCGATGCGGATATCGCCGTTGACGCGCGAGCGAATTTCTGGGGGCAGTGGGTAGCCGCGCAACAGCGCGTCCACCGCCGCGGCCACGTCAGGGTGCACAGCCAGGCGGTCGCGGGTTTGGATCTCGATCAGCACATCGAAGGTGGGCGGCGAGCGCCGTTCTAAAACGGTCTTTTGAGTGCCGCGTCGACGGGCTTCTTCGTCGGAGAGGGTCACCGATTCGATGCCGCCCACCAGGTCGGACAAAGTGGGGTTGAGCAGCAGGTTTTCCAGGGTGTTGCCATGCGCCGTGCCAATAAGCTGCACGCCGCGCTCGGCGATGGTGCGCGCCGCGGCGGCCTCCAATTCACGGCCAATCTCGTCAATGACGATAGCTTCCGGGTTGTGGTTCTCCACCGCCTCGATCATCACCTCATGCTGCAAAGAAGGCGTAGCTACCTGCATTCGGCGGGCGCGTCCAACCGCCGGATGGGGAACATCACCATCGCCGCCGATTTCGTTCGAGGTATCTACAATAACCACGCGCTTGGTCTCAGCCAGGATGCGCGCCGCTTCGCGCAGCATGGTTGTCTTCCCTACGCCGGGGCGACCCAAAATCAACAGGCTTTTACCGCTTTCGATCAGATCTTTGATGATGTCGGTGGTGCCATACACAGCCCGGCCGACGCGGCAGGTCAAGCCAACGATATAACCGCGCCGGTTACGGATGGCTGAAATACGGTGCAAGGTGCGTTCGAGGCCAGCGCGATTGTCGGCGTCGAACTCGCCAATTCGCTCGACGACGTAATCAATGTCCTCGTGCTTCACCTCGACCTGGCTGAGCGTGACCTCGCGATCTACAAAGCGCGCAGTAGGAAGCCTCCCCAAATCCAGGATCACCTCCAATAGATTGTCACTATCGTTGGCTTTGGTGACCGCGCGGGCAATCTCTGGCGGCAATACAGCCAACAGAGCATGAAGGTCGTCTGTAATTTTTTGTTGCTGCATACGAAATTACTATCTCTCCAGTCGAGCAACGGGAGCGGTTATCTCAGGCTGTCCTCCCTCCAGGGACGGAATGGCGTAAGCACGCGCTGCCTTTTGCGGGATCATTAACTGTTTGGCCATAACCGCCTGGCGCGGACCAGCCTCCGCGCCCAATTCTTCAATCGCTGCTTCCAGCCAGGCCTGATAGGAACGCACACACACATAGACCGGGCGGGAGCGCCGATTGGGGATTTTGCTCAGCAAATTAATAAATTGATCACCGACATCCTCGGCGTCTGGGTGTATGAAAGGATGCGCCCAGATACCGCGATGTCCGTATTTTAATTCTACATAGGCTTGCAATTCGCCGTTTTGATAATAAACCATGCCTCTCGGTCGTTGAGTGGCAAACAATTCCACCTGTTGCACCAGAGCAGGCACCAGATTGTTATATAGCCCTCGGATCGCAATCTCATCTTGGTCGCTCGCCACGCGCCATGATTCTGCGCCCGACCTGGCTGGCGGGTGTCCGGTCAATTGCCAGATACGCTGCCGCGTGTAAATTACGAATCCATTCAAGCGCAACGCTTCAAATGCACCGGTGTGTTCGTCTACATCGGCCAGCAGACGCATTGCGCCACGCTCACCCAACAGCCTAAACATATACTCAACCAGCGCCGCCACCTGCGCTGCATCCAGCGCCTCCTGCGGCGCTAAAAATGTGAGATGCGATAGAGGCGAGCCGAGCAAATGGATAAACTGGCCAATCACCGGCGCGCCGCTGGCGCCATTTTTGTTCAAGACGCAGGTGAAGATGCCCATCGAAGGCGCAAGGTAAGAGAACAGCGCTCCTGGAAGGATCATAGGGCCGCGCGTTAGCACCAGAGCCGCATCCAAAAACACGCTCTGGTTACGATAACGGTGCAGAACAGGCAGATCGCGCCAGTCAAACAGACGAACACTCATCGGCAACCGCTAACTTTCAGCCTTCTTCGCCAAAGACAAGAAATAGCGATGAAAACGATCATCGGAGGTCAACTCCGGGTGGAAGGAGGTCGCCAGCAAATGCCCCTGCCGGGCGGCCACAATGCGACCATCGGGCAGGCAAGCCAGCGGCTGGGCGTCCTTCTCCACGCTGGCGATCAACGGCGCGCGAATAAACACGGCGTGATAGGGGCGCGGCTCTGCGCCAAACGGGTGCAAGGCCGGCACATCCAGATCTATTTCAAAGCTATCCACCTGGCGTCCAAATGCGTTACGCTCGACAGTAATATCCATCAGGTTCAACAGCGGTTGTTGGCGGCGAGCGTCTTTGGAGAGAAAAATTGCTCCGGCACAGGTGCCCCAGATGGGTTTTTCTTTCCCAAATTCGCGCAGTGGCTCGATCAAGTTATACGCCACAGCCAACTTACCGATGGTGGTCGATTCGCCGCCGGGAATAATCAATCCATCCAACGAATGCAGATGCTGCGGCAAGCGCACCTCTTCAGCCTCAACGCCGATCCGTCTCAGCACAGCAATATGTTCGGCGAAATCGCCTTGA
The DNA here is from genome assembly GCA_020724505.1 of Anaerolinea thermophila. GTDB lineage: Bacteria > Chloroflexota > Anaerolineae > Anaerolineales > UBA4823 > RBG-16-57-11. The sequence continues at coordinate 23,734 of DYGV01000025.1, read as the reverse complement.
AGGGCAAGAACTCCAATTCTCATACGCTTCGATGACGCTCGATAAATCCAGGCGTAACGTTGACTTACCAACCACGGCCGGCGATCAGCTCTGTTTCCGGTATCGCCGAAATCTGGCGTCCGACCATCGGTTCGCCCAGATTGCGACTGACTTCCGCCAGGATGTAGGGGTCGTTGTAATGTGTGACTGCCTTGACAATCGCCGCCGCGCGCCGCGCCGGGTCGCCGGATTTGAAGATGCCGGAACCGACGAACACGCCATCCACGCCCAGTTGCATCATCATTGCCGCGTCGGCGGGGGTGGCGATGCCTCCTGCGGCGAAGTTCACCACCGGCAGGCGCCCCAAAGCGCGCGTCTCCATCACCAGCTCGTACGGCGCGCCGATCTCCTTGGCAAAGGCCATAACCTCTTCTTCCGCCATCGTTTGCAGGCGGCGGATGTCGCCCAACACCGAGCGCGCATGGCGCACGGCTTCAACCACATCGCCGGTACCGGCCTCGCCCTTGGTGCGGATCATCGCCGCGCCTTCGCCAATGCGCCGCAACGCCTCGCCCAAATTTCGGCAGCCGCAGACAAACGGCACCTTGAAGGCATGTTTATTGATGTGATGATGTTCATCGGCCGGCGTCAACACTTCGGATTCATCAATATAATCTACGCCGATGGCTTCCAAAATCTGCGCTTCCACGAAATGCCCAATGCGGCACTTTGCCATCACCGGGATCGAGACCGCGTCCATGATTTTGAGGATCAACTCGGGGTCGCTCATGCGCGCCACGCCGCCATGAGCGCGGATGTCCGCCGGCACGCGCTCCAAAGCCATCACCGCCACCGCTCCGGCGTCTTCCGCAATGCGGGCATGCTCCGGCGTCACCACGTCCATGATTACTCCGCCTTTGAGCATTTGCGCCAGCCCCTTCTTGACCGCAAAGGTTCCAACTTGCTGCTCCATTTTCCTTAACCTCCAAAACCGACTACGAGAGTCGGGATGTCTTTTGTCTGATTTGTATTCTTTTTTGTCACACAATTCATTCTACCATGCAGCGACACAGCTTGCAATCCGTGAGGCGCGCTCAGAGCAGGCGTGGTGGATGGTTCTAATAGAAAATTAATAACCGCTTTGCCGTTTGATAAGGAAACCCTAAATACAACCTTTGTGGGATTGCAGTAAGATGTGATGCAAGGTAGAGTCGAGTATGGCGTGAACATAAGGAGATTACGATTGATGAACAACCAAAAACATTTACCCGTCTTGTTGCTGGTTACTGTTGTTTTAGGGGCGAGCTTTGGGGTAGCCGCTGCAACCCGCGTGGATCAGGAAGTTGCCCCCCTATTCTTGGAGACCCATCAGACTCAGCAACTGAATGAGGCAAATCTACGGGCAGCGGCTCGATCGCGCTTCGCGACCATCAACTTCGCCTCTTTGGAAAGGGCGCGCCCAGGTGGAAAATTGCTGCTGAATCTGTTCGATGATTTGGTTCTGACCGCCGTAATTGATGAAAACTATTTGCAAGGCAATGCAACCATCTGGGTCGGTCATATCGAAGGTGAAGCAATGGCGCAGCTATTTTTGGCTTCCAGCGGTGGACAAATCGCGGCGCAAGTCAGCTCCCCCAACGGCGTTTACGAAGTACGCTACGCCGGTGATGGCGTTCACGTGATTTCCCAGATTGATCAGTCCTTATACCCCGAAGAAGCGCCGCCCATTGAGGTCAACCCGCCGGCGTCTGAAATCAACTCGCCTGAAACATTCCCCTCACCCAACGCGGTGGAGGATGATGGTTCAGTGATTGATGTATTGGTGGTTTACACCCCCGCAGCGCGCAGCGCCGCCGGTGGCGTTACTGCTATCCAGAACCTGATTAACCTGGCGATCGCCCAAACCAATACCTCTTACGCCAACAGCAACATCAACCAGCGACTAAACCTGGTATATATGGGCGAGATCGCCTACACCGAATCTAGCAGCATGGAAACCGACCTGGAACGCTTGCGACGCAGCGATGACCAACATATGAACAGCGTACACTCGCTGCGCAACACTTACTACGCGGATCTGGTCAGTCTGATCGAGGTTTCCTCTCAGTACTGCGGCATTGCCTATCACATGAATCCGGTGGGCTCTTATTTCAGGGATTGGGCTTTCTCGGTGGTGGCTCACGATTGCGCCACCGGTTACTATAGCTTTGCCCATGAGTTGGGGCACAACATGGGGGCGCGCCACGATTGGTTTGTGGATGTCGGTGTTACTCCGTATAGCTACGCTCACGGCTATGTGAACACCGTCGCTCGCTTCCGCACCATCATGTCCTACAAAAACGAATGCGATGCGCGACGCATTAGCTGTACACGGCTGCAATATTGGGCTAACCCGGCCCTCTATTACAGCGGCCAGCCGATGGGCGTACCCGGCGGTACGAACACCTCGTGCCGCCTCGGCGATGTCAACCATCCCCCCTGCGACGCGGATGATCACCGCGTCCTGAATAACACTGCTTACACCGTAGCCAATTTCCGCGTACGCCCTGTGACGGGCACGCCTACGCCGACCCCGACGCGAACGCGGACGCCGACGCCAACAGCCACGCCTCGACCGTTCTGGCTTTGGCCGAATAACGTTTTCTTACCGGCTGTACGCAAATAATCCGATTTTGCGCAGAAATCGGGCTGCAAATTGGCTCGATTTCTGTTTTAATTGCGCTACACTTTTATCATCCTCGGCGTTTGAAGAACTTCTTCTTGAAACTTTAGCAAAAACCTTTAGCAATCTTTAGCGAGGCGTTATGGCTCAACTAACCGATTTTGTGGAGCTCGGCCAGGCGATCTGGCTCGACGACATCCGGCGCTCTTATTTTGACAGCGGCTTTCTGGCAAACCTGATTGCGCAGGGGCTACGCGGTTTGACCTCTAATCCCACCATCTTCGACAAGGCGATCGCTGGCAGCCGCGATTACGACGATGCCATGCGCGCTCTGGCGCTGGCTGGCAAGTCTGTGGAGGAGATTTATGAGGCGTTGGCGATCGCCGACATCCGTCAGGCGGCGGATCTGTTTCGCCCGGTTTATGAAGCGAGTGGCGGCGCGGATGGCTTTGTCAGCCTGGAGGTCAACCCTTCTCTGGCACACGACACCCAAGCCACAGTAGCCGAGGCGGTGCGCCTTTTCCAGGCAGTGGATCGTCCGAATCTGATGATCAAGATCCCCGCCACGCCGGAGGGTTTGCCGGCGATTGAAGAAGCACTGGCGCGCGGGATAAATGTCAACGTTACCCTGATCTTCTCCATTGCCCAATATGAGGCGGTAACCCAGGCGTTTATGTCCGGGCTAGAAAAGCTGGTTTCGGCTGGAGGAGATGTATCTCGCGTGGCTTCGGTGGCGTCCTTCTTTGTCAGCCGGCTGGACACCGCGGTAGATAAAGCGCTGGAGTCGATCCGCGACGAAAATCTGGCAAACATCGCCGCCGGACTGCGCGGCAAGATCGCCGTTGCCAACGCCAAGCTGGCTTATGCCTGTTTTCAAGGGATTTTCAGAGGCGAACGTTGGGAGAAATTAGCTGCCTCGGGGGCGCGCTTGCAGCGTCCATTGTGGGCTAGCACCGGGACGAAAAATCCGGCTTATTCAGATACTCTGTATGTAGACAATTTGATCGGCCCGCATACCGTGAACACATTGCCGCCGGCTACTTTGCAAGCGGTGCTGGATCATGGCCGCGTCGCGCGGACGGTGGACGTGGATTTGGATCAGGCGCGCCGGGATATTGCTCAACTGGCGGTACTGGGGATTGACCTGGACGCAGTCACGCATCAATTACAGGTGGAAGGGGTGATTGCATTTCAAAAGTCTTTCGATTCGCTCATGCGGAGCATCACCCAGAAACGACAGCTTTTATTGTTAGCTGAGAGGTATGGCCAGTCATTCAGCGAACGATTGGCTGCACACCAACCCGCCGTCGAGGTGGCGAAAGCCGAACTGGCACGCGAGCGGGTGGTTGATCGCATCTGGGCGTTGGATCATACGCTCTGGAAGCCGGATCCGGCTGAAATTAGCAACCGGCTGGGCTGGTTGAAGACCATCGAAACCAGTCAGGAAGCTGTGCCGCGCCTGGAAGCTCTGGCGCAAGAGCTGCGCGCCGAAGGGTTCACCCATGCCCTGTTATTAGGGATGGGAGGCTCCAGCCTGGCGGCGGAGGTCCTGAGAAAGACGTTCGGTGTATCGCCAGGGTATCTGGATCTGGCTGTCTTGGACAGCACCGACCCGGACGCGGTGTTGGAACACGCCCAACGGCTGGATGCAGCGCGTACGCTATTCATTGTCTCTACAAAATCCGGCGGGACGATCGAAACCTTCTCGCTTTTTAAATTTTTTTACAACTGGGTGTCGGCTGCGCTGGGGGCTGAGCAGGCAGGGAGACATTTTATCGCCATCACCGATCCTGGGAGCGGGTTGGCCGAGGTTGCAGAGCGTTATCGTTTTCGCGCCGCCCTGCTCAACGACCCCAACATCGGCGGGAGATATTCGGCGCTCTCGCTGTTTGGGCTGGCACCGGCGGCGTTGATTGGTGTGCAAATGCCGCGGTTGTTGGAGCGCGCCCAGGCTATGGCTGAAGCCTGCGGGGCAGCCGAAGCGTATCGAAGAGATGGCGCTCTCAATCCGGCAGCTCGATTGGGCGCCGCTATTGGAGAAATGGCAAAGGCTGGCTGCGATAAACTCACCTTGATTACCTCGCCAGCCATCTGCACCTTTGGCGATTGGGTTGAACAACTCATCGCCGAAAGCACCGGAAAAGATGGCAAGGGGATTCTACCGGTAGTAGGAGAGGCTATCGCCGAGCCTGAACTCTATGGCAAGGATCGCGGTTTCGTCTACCTGCGCTTGGCGGAGGATCATACTCACGACCTGGCTGTGCTGGCGCTGGAAGCGGCGGGACATCCGGTGATACGACTGGAAATGCAGGATGTTTACGATCTGGGGGCGCAATTTTTCCTCTGGGAGATGGCAACCGCTGTGGCAGGTCAGCGGCTGGGCGTCAATCCCTTCGATCAGCCCAATGTTGAAGCCGCAAAAGCCCTGGCGCGGCAGATGGTCGCGGCTTATCAGCAGCACGGTCGGTTGCCCGAATTGACGCCGACCCTGCGCGAGGGGAGTGTCACCGTTTATAGCGATTCGGAGGTAAAAACTATCGCAGAGGCCTGGAAAGCGTTCCTCTCATCGGTTCAACCGGATGCCTACATTGCCGTCCAGGCGTACCTTCACCCAACCACAGAGACCGACGCCTCGCTGTTGGCGCTGCGCAGCCGCTTGCGAGAAAAGACCTTGCTGGCTGTTACTACCGGCTATGGGCCGCGCTTCCTACACTCAACCGGTCAATTGCACAAGGGCGACGCCGGACACGGCTTGTTCGTTCAGATCACCAGCGATCCCGTGCAGGATGCCCCCATCCCCGATGAAGCCGGGGTGGAAAAATCATCCATTACCTTCGGTGTTTTAAAAACCGCCCAGGCGTTGGGAGACCGACAGGCGTTGTTGGATGCAGGGCGTCGGGTGATCCGCTTTCATCTGGGAAAAGACGTGCTGGTTGGGCTGGCGCGGCTGACGCAAGCCATCGAATAAGCCTATTGATCCTGCCGCATTCAATAAAGCGTTTCGGCTTTGGGATCGTGCCGCAGATAGTTGGCGCGAGCGCGCTCGAAGCTGCTGGTGGCGTAACAGTAGCTGCAACCGAACAGGCAGGAGTCGTACATGCCGATATCCTTGCTGACCACACAGCCGCAAGCTTTGCGTTGACCAGGATCTTTGACGGCCGGAACCTCGATGCCAAACACCCGCTGTAGCAATTCGTTATCTATGCATTTGCCCGAGCGAACGCCATAAGGCTGCAAGTTCAAAGTCTCGGCGCAACTTACGATCTCCATACCGTTTTCATGGGCGATCTGCGCCAGGTCGCCGATCAGACATCTCAACCAGGAGGGAAGCTCACCGCTCTCTAGCGGCGAGTTTTCTTTTGTCCAGGTTAACGCCGCCCCTTGAGCAGCAAGCCGCTTCAGCCGCCTGTGCGCCTTGCCATATACATCCATCAGACTGATCACCGAGCGCAAGGCGCTGCCGCGCAACGCCCTGGCCAGGTCTTCATAGGCGCGACGATGATAATCCGGCGGGGTCAACTCGCTGATCACAATGGGATCATAGCGCCAGATCACCCGCTCTGCCCCGATCCGGTTTGCCAACTCTCGCAGCGCGGCGATGACCCCCTCCGGGCGAGGGGCATGCGCGTCGATAAGTTTGGGATATCCCAATAAAGTGACCTGAAAGTAGTAACGAAACCCGCGCCGATCCAATTCATCCAGGTACGGGAAGAGTGGGCGGGGGTTGCGCGTCCAGAAGACGATTGCATCCACGTCTTCTGGCAACAACGAGATGCGCCCCACCTGACGGGCGTCGAAGGGGTTCGGCGTCAGGCAATAACCGGCGCGAATGCGGTTGATAAACCAGGCGGCGTACAAAGCCGCGATGTCGGTACGTCGGCTAGCGCTGATGATCACCGGAACATTGAAAAACGGTTGGGTTAGGATTGACCCTGGTTAGCGCCGGGGTCATTTCACCGCCCTTATGGAGATGGGTAACTGGTTGGCGATGGCAGCGGGTAAGGCGGCGGAGCGACGTTTTCCGTACAGGTCAACACCACTTTGTATTGGCCTAATTTGCGTTTCGATGAAACCACGCTGCAAGACAAGTTTTGGCCCGCCCTTAGAGCGGTAATGGTCTTGCCGGTGATATAGACCGTAGCCCCTTGTTGTTCTCCCGCGGCGTTGGGCGCAGCGTTGGCGTAATATACCACAACGAAGGCAGCGATCACCAGCACAAAGAAGGAAAGGGTGAGCAAAACCAGAAAGGTCTTGCGATTCGCCCAGTGGGTTTCGTTCATATTCACCTCACAAATGTCCAAAGAAAAAGTCTCTCGAACTCTATCTTAGCATATTTTTTATGCCCTTTGATGAGACTCTTTTGGAAAATTCTGCGGAGTCACGCCCTTGTATCTGTGGTCTGCATGGAAATGACTTCAACATGTTCATCCTTGACAAATCTCAAAATCTGCATACAATAATTCAATCATACAATTATACATTTATACAATAAGACAATTATGGGTTTATTTGGGAGAGTTTAGTTGTTATGCAGCTAAAGATAGATTTTCGCTCCGGCTACCCGATCTATTTACAGATCGCTGAACAAATCCAACGCCAGATCTCCAGCGGAGAGTTAAAACCTGGCGAACGCTTGCCCACCGTCCGGCAACTGGCTGCGAGTTTGAGCGTCAACTTCAACACCGTCGCCAGAGCCTATCGTCTGCTGGATGAAGCGGGGCTGATTTCTACCCAACATGGCCGTGGCACCTATGTTTGGGAGCAGCCCTCCAATGAAATATCTCAGCGGCTGCGCCGACAGACATTGGAGGACCTGACCCAACACTATCTGAGCGAAGCCCAGCGCTGGGGCTACACGTTGCAAGAGATCGCCCAAGCGACCGCGGCAGCGATTGAGAGCCGATTGGCTCTCGCAACGCCACAAAGAGAAAATAAAGAGAAAGCGCAAGAATAACCAACAGGTGTATGAATGATCGAACGAAAGAGTCTGATAGTCTATTTATTGACTTCCTTTACCATTGCCTGGATTTTGTTCGTCCTGCCGCTGGCTTTTGGCGCTCCAGAGACGTCCACGCGCCAGGCGGTTACACTGGTAGCCTGGTCGGCGGCGATGTGGGCGCCAGGCCTTGCGGCGGTGATCGCTTTGACGCGAGTGGACCGCCAGCCGCTAAGCGCCTTGAACCTGGGAAAACTAGGCGAGAGACGTATATACCTCTGGGCGTGGCTGGTTCCGCCGCTGTTGGTGGCTGGTGCAGGATTTTTCTCTGTCCTGCTGGGCGTAGGACAACTGGATCTGGAATTTACCCAACTGCGCCAGGCGATGGCGGGGACGGCGGGAGCGGATACGCCGCCGTGGTTCGTGATCTCCGTACAGGCGCTGATTGGGTTGACCATTGGCCCTCTCTTCAACACGTTATTCGCCTTGGGCGAGGAGTTGGGCTGGCGCGGCTATCTGCTTCCCAAGCTGCTGCCGCTGGGGCAGGGGCGCGCCATTTTGATCAGCGGCGCGATTTGGGGCATCTGGCACTGGCCAGCCATTTTACAGGGACATAATTATCCCAATCATCCCTATCTGGGAATGTTTCTAATGATCGGTTTCTGCGTTTTGTTTGGCGCCTTCCTCAGTTGGCTCTACCTGCGTGCTGGCAGTCCGTGGGCGCCGGCGTTAGGCCATGCCACACTCAACGCGGTAGCCGGTTTTCCTCTACTATTTATGCCCAAAGTGGATATGGCGCTGGGCGGTACGTTGACCAGCCTGACGGGTTGGATCCCTATGCTCTTGCTTATCGGCTGGCTGATCTGGCGCAAACAATTGCCCGCGCCCGAATCAACCATACCCCCAGAAGAAGCGCTCCCTTAGGCGGAAGAGCAGATTGTCGTCTGTAGCAGGGGCGGATCATCATCCGCCCCTATGATCTATCGGACGACAACGGGAAGGAAGATATTGGCCGCAGCCTGGGTGATGGTCAACGGCGCGGTGTTGATCGGGCCCGGCACCGAACCAGAGGGGCTGCTGCCGATCACCCGATTGTAATACACGCCAGGGCTTGCCAGAGGGCTGATGAATACGTCAAACGCCAACTGGATGGCGCAGCCGCCGGTGCAATTACCGCGCAATTCCGCGATGCTCCATACAGGCCGACCATTGTTCGGCCCCAGTGAAATGGGCGTGGGACCTGAGCGCGTACGCAGATAAGTAAAACCTACCGGCAGCGTATCCGTGACCAGGATGCTGCTATAGGTGGATTGACTTTGATTGACCAGCGTGATGGTGTAAGGGATGATCGTGCCTGGGATGGCAGGAGAGGCGCGGACATCTTTCTTGAGGTCGAACAGCGGCATCACGCTTACAAATTCGCTCGCCCCTGGTAGAACGTTTGTTTCCGAGCTATACGCGGTGATCTGATTCTGATACGTGCCGTATAACGGCGAGGATTGCAGACGCACCGTCCATTTTGGATCCGTCGGCGGAATAAGGACATTGCGCCACACCAGACGTCCCGGCTGAACCAGCGAGGGCAAAGGCCCGCTGACCATTGAATAATAGGTGAAGCCGGTTGGCAGGGTATCGGTTATGGTAGCAACGATAAAGTCATAGGCGTCGTTATTTTTCAGGGTGATCTCGAAATCCACCAACGCCATGGGGGGAACCTGTGAGCGGATCGCCCGCTTGCTGAACTCCAGCCCCCATGACACCACCGATACTTTGCCATCGCCTTGAGGGTGATCGCCGCTGCCCAGCTGCCCAAAACACACATACGATGGGGAGGTGGCGCTGAAACTAGGCGTTTTGATGCCCGTCGGAACGCCAACCGCCACCTGAACGCGGAACACGATCCACATCTGTGAGTTCCCGAGCAAGTCAATGCCTGTCCAGGTGAGCGTCTGTCCATTCACTGATGGGACTAATTGTCCTGGCGGTGACCCGACGTATGAAAAGCCTGTTGGTAAGGTGACTACAATGGTGCTGTTCAACGCCGCGGTCGGAGAGACATTATTCAAATGCAGGGTATAGGTAAAAACGCTGCCGGCAATCACTGCATAGCGATAAGGGATCAAGTCCACCTTGATATTTGGCTCGACCACCACCGGTGCCAAATTGCTGGCGTTGGTTGCTTCCAGGGACTCCGGCAAAACCGTGTGGATGGATATCGCCCCCGCCGCGTTATGATAAGTGTGCGGCAACAAACCGCAAATCACGTCGCTGATTTGCGCGTTGAAAGAGCCATTCCATACGCCACCTGGAGGAATAGCCACCGGCGGGATGAAATACAGCTCGGCGATATTGCCGTTGCTTCCCCCCACCTGATAGAAACCATTTGGCAAATCGTCGCGCAGCCAATCCATCGTCCAGGTGACGTCGCTGCGATTGGTCAACTGCAAATCATAACGAATCGTGGATCCCAAATAAGCAGTCGTGGGCTGCACCGTCTTGTTAATCGCCAGCGGCGGATCTACCAAGACGCGCGCAATATTGATGCGCCGCGGGATATAAGCATCCGGCGAATAGGCGCTCAGATTGTTGCCGTAAGTGACTAGCCAGTTGCCATCTATCACCGCAGCAAAGATCAGTTGGTACCTTTGACCGGGTTGCACTGTTAACCCCGCCCAAACCACCGGGTTATAGCGATAATCCGGCAACGGAGCTGGTCCCGATACCATATATAAATAATGGAAGTTGGCGGGTAGAGTTTCAGTGAGGCGGATGTCGCTCATCACGAACGGGCCGTGGTTCGTCAGGTTGATGGTGTATGTCACCACATCGCCGGTCAGCCCGTGGCTTGGGGTAACCTGTTTATCCATGGTCAATGCCGCATAAACCAGCACTTCCGCCAGATTGTTCGCCGGTTTGAAATTAGCCTGAGGGTGATAGGCGCTGAGAGTGTTGTAATATCTCTCGTTTGAACCATTATCACGGATACGAGTTTGGCGCGGCACCCGAGCGACGAAGGACAATGAAGTGCTGCCCCAGCCAGCCAGATTCACCTGCCAGACCAGTTTGCGCCCATTTTCAACGATCGTGGGTGCTGGGCTGCCCGCGACGGCGCGCACGAAGGTGAATGGTTCGGGATTGCCCGGCATGGTATCGGTAACGATCACGCCCATGAGGGTTACGGAGAGGGGGTTGTAAATTGTGATGGTGTAAGTCACTTCCTCGGTGGGAAATACCCGCACGGTTCCGCCGTCTTTGTCCACCACCGTCTTTTGCAGCAGAGAAGCGACGGGTGTATTAACATCTCGCGTGCCGTAAACCGGCAATTGCACCTCGGCGCTGGTCACCGAGAAAGCGATGCGTGAATTGCGGATGGTGGCAGGCAGGGTTATCTGTTCATTGACCAACACCGCGAACTGCACGCTGAGGCTGCCGCCTGGCTGTAACGGCCCCGGAAGTAACCAAGAGACGCGCTTCGTCCCAGGGTCATACATTCCGCCGTTGTTGGCGCTCAAAAAGGTTGTTTCGTTTGGAATAGTATCTACAATCAGGATATTCGTAGCAGGGATGGCGTCAGCGCGATTGTTATTGACCACGGTTAATGTATAGGTCAGCACATGCCCTGGTAAGACATTGGCGGCCGCCGTTTTGGAGATGGTCAAGAGGGGGCCTATCACCATCGTCACCGCGTCGTCGTAAGCGCCGGTCACCGGTGGACTGGTTTGCGACGAGCGAATAGCGACCGCGTTGCCCAGCAGGATCATCGGTTTGGTGAACGAGGGCTCGTTAGTGGGTGAGATCACCACACTGAACTTAATTTCGCCGCTGGATTGGGGCGGTAAGAGAGGAATTTGCCAGGACAAGGCGTATCCGCTTGAGTCTGAGCCGGAATAACTGAACTGTTCGATGGGGATATTGGGGGAGGAAGTATATTCGCCGAAAAAAGATTGCCAACGACTGATGGTATCTGAGATCGTAACGTTGGTGATCGCCACTGAGAGAGAGTTGGTGTAGCGCACTGTATAGGTAATCGTATCCCCTGGTCGCGCGCTTTCCTCATTGACGGATGTTTCTACCTGTAGATCCGAAGCCACAGCTTGGTCAATATCTTCTGGTGCTGGCGGTGTTTCCTGGGCCGTGCCCGCCGCGTGCACGTTCGCTGCCTGCATGAAGGCGTAAATCAGCGCCAGCGCCGTCACCAGGCTGGCGAGTGACAACCCTGCGGCCCGCAAAACCTTTGATGACAACCGTGATAACGAGGACAATAATGGTTGAGACAGCTTCATAATCCCCTCCGAACCAATTGATTACCGCATTGAAACGCCGACGACTCAAATAGAGTGTATCATTTTCCCCACAACAGATCAATTGACATTTGTCATCCCCTGAACGAATTTGGGTTATCAATTATGTTAGGCGTGCTTTTTCGTAAATTGTTTCACGTGAAACATCTGACTTCACCCTTCCCAGACTCCATTCTCCCTTGCCCAGGATTCGAGTGTTTCATCCACCATATCCAGATAAACATCTAGCGCCTGCAGACGTTCAGCAAAACCTTCGCCAGATAGACCGATTGCATCGAGAGAAGCCCACCATGCGCGGCGATGTGCGGAATCGCTCGGCAGAAGGCTAACCGCCTGCGTCCAGGTACGCAACAGGGGCCAGAGAGCCGCAATCGGTTGATCGCTGTCTATCAAAGCCCGGAACGCGCTTAGATAGTATGTCAGCCGATCTGCGTGCAGCCGCGCCGGCGTCTGTTCGCTGGGTAAAGAGCGGTAGGTTGCCTGCCAGGGAATCAACCATTCGCTCAGGTCGTCGCCTGTTAGCCGCGGCGCGCCGATCAAACCCAGCAACCCGGCAGATAACCCTGCCCGTCCCGCCGCCTCTGCCCGTTCCGGGAAAGTTAGCAAGAACCGCCGCTCAGTTAAAGGTGGGCCGCTCAAACACGCAATAGAATTTGCGGCATATTCAACTGAATGCAAATATAATTTTAATTGATCGGGCAGGAGTTCGCCTCGCAACCCTCGTAACTCCAACCAAAGATTGCGCGCCTGCTCCGCCTGTTTGCGCGCCCGCTCGAATACATAGTCCGGGCGGTCAAACTGCCCACGGACGCTAGCCTGAATGAAATCCATGAAATGCTGAGGGTCATAGAGCACGCGACAGGTGTTGAGCGCCGGCCCAAGCCAGGGATGGACGCGCAGCCGACGCGGCTCGCGGTAGTCTCGTTGTCCATGATGGGCGATATCCAGATGCACTTCATCGGTGAGGCGCACAATTTCTCGTTCGTGGGCGGGTGCTTCTGTATAGATAAAGACTAAATCAATATCCGTTGCTCCGCCCAGTAAGTAGTCTCCCCCTAACAGCGATCCGCATAAATACGCCGCAAGCAACTGTCGCGAGGCACGCGCCTGTCGCGCGACCGTATCGTTGGCAATCTTGAGTAATGTCTCGTGAGTGATGCGCATGTTTCTATCTCAGATGAATATACCGCGTAAGAGATAGAACCTCTGAACGGCGTAATTATATCCAACCGCTCATAGAGCCAATTAATCCGCCATTTCGAGCGGCAGCTCTGGCTGATAGGGAGGCATCTTCAACGCCTGCCGAATGCGGTTCTCAACCCAGATCAGATCCTCGCGGCGATGCACATAGTCAATCTGGTTTGTATCCACTGCCAGGACTGGCGAGCGACGCTCCTGATGATCACCGAAAAATTCCTCATAGGCGCGGTTCAACTCGTCTATGTAAGAGCGCTCCATATTGCGCTCATAAGGACGGTCGCGCAAGGCGATACGTTGCATCAATACATCCGTGTCGGCGCGCAGATAAACGATCAGATCTGGGACAATGATTTTCTCCGCCAGCGCCTCATGAACGCGGTAATACATCTCCAGTTCATCACCCTGCAGGTTGATGCGGGCGAACAACGCGTCTTTTTCGAACGTATAGTCGGCGATCAGGTGATCATATTGACTCATCAGGTCAGGAACCATACGCCGCTGTTGGTGGTAGCGGCTCAACAGAAAGAAGATCTGCGTCTGGAAAGCGTAGCGTTGTCGGTCGGCATAAAAATCGGATAGAAACGGATTCTCCTCGAACACTTCTAATAGCAAACCCGCCTTAAACGACGGCTGGAGCAGTCTCGCCAGTGTGGTTTTGCCGACGCCAATCACACCCTCGATGGCAATGTACATCGTTGCTAGCCTCTGTAATCTCAGGGATTTTCTTCAGGCACTTGACCCTGCCAGATCAAAGCCCCAATAAGCATACCAGCGATTGGCTTAGATTGCAACCGTTCTGATCCTCGTTTTCTTGCTACAACTGTTCACGGAGTCGGAAAGATGGGGTATTATCCTTCGCAAATCATGACCGCGACAGTTATCCCCTCGCTTAACGAACAGACTCTTACGGATTGCGCTCAAACGCTGGCTCAGCAGGAGCCTTTCTTTGCCCATATTCTTGCCCAGATCGGCCCGCCGCCGCTCTGGCAACGACCGACGGGCTTCACTACATTGGTTTGGATCATCCTGGAACAACAGGTATCGCTGGCATCGGCGCAGGCAGCCTTTGAGCGCTTGATGCAGTTGCGTCCTGCTCTCACCCCTCAGCAATTTCTGGAACTCAACGACGCAGAGTTGAAATGGGCTGGCTTCAGCCGCCAGAAAACCGGCTATTGCCGCGGTTTGGCTCAAGCGATCCTGCAGGGAGAGATAGACCTGGAGCGCCTGGCGCATTTAGAAGATGAAGTAGCGCGCAGCGAACTGATGCGCTTGAAAGGCATCGGTCCCTGGACGGCGGACATCTACTTATTGATGGCGCTCTTGCGCTACGACATCTGGCCGTCACAGGATCGCGCCCTGGCAATTGCGGTACAACGCGGCATGAAACTCGACCATACTCCGGATAGTGACGAGATGGCGCACCTCGGCGAAGCCTGGCGCCCCTATCGCTCCGTCGCCACGCGTATATTTTGGCATTATTATCTCAATTACAACGCCAAAACCCTTGCCAAAACCGCCCAATAATAGTACAATTGTTCTAACAATGATCCATAATCCGACAGAGGATCTGTTGCAAAATCCATTGTAACCGATGCGTTTCCTTGACAAGGCGCGAACTCGCGCTAAACTGTATATGCTCGTCCGCATTCGGAACCGATAGACGAAGGAGTCAGCTATGCCATCTCTCAACCGTGTGCAATTGATTGGGCGCCTGGGCCGCGATCCAGAGACGCGTTATACCCCCAAGGGCGCGAAAGTGTGCCAGTTCTCCATCGCCGTTGACCGACGCTGGCGCAGCGCCGAAGGCGAGGCCAAAGAGCGCACCGATTGGTTCAATATCGAAGCCTGGGGAAGGCTGGGCGAGATCTGCCAGGAGTACCTGAGTAAAGGACGATTGGTCTTCATCGAGGGGCGTTTGCAGACCGACCAGTATGAGCAAGGCGGCGAAAAACGTTATTTCACCAAAGTGGTGGCCTCCACCATGCAGATGTTGGACCGCAAGCCGGAAGAAGAAGAACCTCTGCCCGTCCCACCGGAGGAGGAGGAATTCCCTTTTGAATAAACCGGCGACGGATGCGCTCGCATCCGTCGCCGCGACTTCGCCGTTTAGGCGCTGCGGCCCGCCGGAGAAGATTGCATTGCCAGCAACAAAGCCTGGATCGCCAGCTTGCCGGATTGGCAACGATGTGGCGATTTGCTCAACGGGCTGGCGCTGGCCGCGGCTTCGGCCAGGATCTCACTGCGGCTGCCGCCGCGCTGTTTGGCTTGCAAGTATGCCGCGCCGAACTCGAATAAAGCGTTCATGTCCAACGGGTGGTCGGAAACTGGCTGCCCGTTTTCTATTTGCGCCCAAGCAGCCAGCCCGGTCAGCAACGCTTTCAGCATATCGCCGCGCCGTTCGCTTTGCGTGCCCTGATTGACCTTATCCTCCGCCAGCGCGGCGCGCGCAAAGTTGAGAAAGTCGTCCAGCGTCAGATCATAGCGGCGGAATTGCCGCGCAATCTGCTGCAACCCGTGGGCATAGAGCTGCGCAGAGCCATTGTCTGCCTGCGCTTCCAATTGGCAGGCGGCGTATTCCATCGCTTCTGCGAATTCAGCCTCACGTTTCTCGTGGGCGGCGCTTGCGGCGATATCGAACACTTGCACCATGTGGTCGCCGTGATTGCCGTTTTCGAGATCCGCCCGATTGAGCGCCTCCCGGTTTTCACGCAAGACATCGCCAACCGCCTTAAAGAGCGACGCCAGAGTCGCCTGGCCTGTATCGTTCATGCGATTAAGTCACCGGCAGAGCTTCGAGCTGATCCACCATCCGGCTGATCACATCGAAACCGCCTTGCCAGAAATCGGCGCTGTGGATGTCAATCCCCGCCTCGGCCAGGATGTGCGCCGGCGACTCTGAACCGCCGGCGGAGAGGATCTTCAAGTAGCGGGGCTTGAAAGACTCCCCTTCGGCTTTATATTGCTGGTAAAGCGACAGAACCAGAAGCTGCCCAAAGGCATAGGCGTAAACATAGAAAGGCACCTGATAGATATGCGGGATGGATACCCACTCCCAGCGGAACTCGTCGCTGACTTCGACCGCCTCGCCGAACTGAGCTGCTAAATTCGCCAGGTAAGCCTGCGCCAGCTCATCCACCGAAGCCCCCTGCTGCACCATTTCATGCGCCTGACGCTCGAACAGGGCGAAGAAAGCCTGGCGGCAGATGGTGGCGTAGGCGTCGTCCACCTGACGGAAGAGCAGATCGCGGCGCACCGCTTCATCGTCTTCTTGTTGTAGCAAACGGTCAATGAGCATCATTTCGCCGAAGGTGGATGCGGTTTCCGCCAGCGGCAGGCTGGCTTGCTGCGTGAACAGGCTATGATGCTCCGCCAGCATTGAATGAATGGCGTGTCCCAGTTCGTGCGCCATGGTCGCCACGTCCTCCGGCCGACCCTGGTAGTTGAGCAGCACCCAGGGTGTCAGATCTGGGGTCACCGTGGCGCAGAACGCGCCGCCGCGCTTGCCTTTGCGCACTTCGCTATCCAGATGATCCTCCACAAAGACGCGCTCTGCCAGTTCAGCCACATGCGAGTCGAAAGCGGCAAACGAATCGAAGACCATCTTTGCCGCTGAAGCAAAGTCGTACCGCTTTTCCGCTTTCGCTACCGCGGCGTAAATATCATAACGGCGCAATTTTTCCATACCCAGCCAACGCGCCTTCAGGCGAAAATAGCGCTGAAAAACTGGCGCGTTGCGTTCACAAACTGCCAGCAGGGTATCCACTACGTCGTCAGGGATGTCGTTCCTCAGGTTGCGCGCTGAAATCGGGCTGCTGAAGCGACGCAGGTCAACCTGCTCGTTGCGCCAGTCGCGCACCAGAGTTTGATAGATCTGTCCCAGAATGGTGCCGTCCTGACCATAAACGCGGTAGAGTTCCTGATAGGCTCTGGCGCGCAAATCGGCGTCATAGCCGCGCACGAAAACCATCAATTCACCGCGAGTCAATTCTTTCTCCTCGCCGTCTACTGTCAGGCGGAACACATAACGATTGGTGATGGAATCATACAGATTTTCAAGCGCGTTGGCGCCGGTGGTATTTTTGATATTGATGATCTTCTCCTCTGGCTCGCTGAGGGTGTGCGGCTTGAAATGGCGCATTTCCTCCAACCAGTAGCGATAATCGCCGGAGGCGGCCATCAGCCGCTGGGCGTTTTCATCATCCAGCCCTTTCCACCACAAGCTGAAGAACAGCACCCGGTTTTCGATCTGCGCCATGCTCTGCTGTACCTGACCCAGGAAGGTTTGTGCAACCTGATCCTGGGTGTCGGCAGCGAATTTCAGGCTGGCAAAGGCGTAGATGCGATACGCCAGGTGGTTGATTTCCTCGAGCTGACGGACGATCTCCAAGAATTGAGCCGTCCCTATATCGGGAGAAAGTTGTGAGCGGCGCTCTTCAAAAGCGGCGGCTAGCTTTTCCAGTTCGGCGCGCGCGGCCTGCATATCTGGCCCATCGTGGGCGCTGAAGAGGTCCGAAAGGCTCCAACGTTTTTGTACATAAGCAGTTGCCATTATGCTCCTCCTGACAGTTCATCGTCCTTGCGCCAGCTAGACGCAAAGGCCCTTTAAGGCATCATCAAACGTGCTCAGAAGTTCCCTCCATCCCCTTCCCTAACGAGCGAACAGGGGTGAGAAGGACGGTTTTCGAACATATTCATTATCCACTAAAACGCACGTGCATAATCTCGCCATCCTGCACCAGGTACTCTTTCCCTTCCAGGCGCAGGCGACCGCGTGCGCGGGCTTCCGCCAAACCGCCCAGATTGACCAGCTCCTCATAAGAGATCACCTCGGCGCGGATGAAGCCTTTCTGCAAGTCAGAGTGGATCACGCCGGCCGCCTCGACGGCGCTCGCGCCGCGCCGCACCGTCCAGGCGCGCACCTCATCCTCGCCGACGGTAAAGAAGGACTGCAACCCGAGCAGGTCATAAGACAGGCGCGCCACGCGCTGCAAGCCAAGCTCCTGAATGCCAAATTCCAGCATGAAAACCTGCGCCTCGTCCAGCGGCAATTGCGCCAATTCCATTTCTAGCCTCCCCTGCAAGGGGAGAACCGCGCTGCGTTGATGGGGATATTCAATCGCCGGCGGCTTTTCCCCATCCGAAATGTTAAGCACAATCAACACCGGTTTGCGGGTCAGAAAGCCAAAGCCGGCCAGGGATTTTTCGTCCTCTGGAGAGATCTCCACGTCGCGCAGGGGGATGTCTGCCATAAGCGCCTCTTTGAAGCTTTCAAAGAGCGCTGTCTCGCGCTCGATCAATGACTTATCGCGCCCACCGCCTTTCTTGCGCTCCTCGGCCAACTTCTCCAGCCGGCGCTCAACCATCATCAGATCGTTCAACGCCAGCTCGTTGTCCAGCGCCAGCAGATCGCGGTGGGGGTCCACACTGCCCGCCGGGTGAGGAACGGTGGGGTTTTCAAAGCAGCGCACCACGTGTACGAAACCATCTAACTGGCTGAGCTGGTTGAGCAGCGAACCGGATAAGCCGTTTTTTCCGTTGCCGTTGCTGCCCTCCAGCCCGGCGATGTCCGCATAAGCCACTTTGGCGTAGGTGGTCTTTTGCGGGCGAAACAACGCCGATAAACGCTCAACGCGTGCGTCCGGCACTTCGATCATTGCAGTGCGCACTTCGAAGCGCCCGCCGCTGATTGTGGTGGGCTGGTCGCCGCGAGTGAGCGCATTAAAAATAGTGGTTTTACCAGATTGAGGCAAACCGATAATACCCAAACGCATGGAACTTACTGAGTGACTCCTGTTCAATAAAATTGATTGAATGAAAGGGCTTCCCCGGCGGGAAGCCACAAGGAAGGTATTATAATCGAAATTCCCTTCCCTTTTAATGGCGATTCGCGAGAGGCGGCGATCACAACGGGCCTTGACAGCCGCGCTATTTTGCAGATAATTAGGACAACAACTGACCACCAACAAAGGCTGTGAAAGAAGAAAGTAAGCCGTCAGGAAGCCGACAGGGAGGCGCGAGGCGTTGACTGAGACCCCGCCAGGCGGAAAACGGCTGAAGTTCCTTCTGGAGCCTCCTGGGTGAATGGCGCAACTTCTGCCGCCTAGTAGTTCAGGACGCAACTCCTGCGTTATTGGGAGAGCCAATCGCCCCCATCGGCCGTTGGCGCAAAGCGGGCTGCCTCGTGCAGCCAATCAGGGTGGTACCGCGGGCATCAAAAGACGATCCCGTCCCTTTGTGGGAGGGGATTTTTTTAATGTGTTAAGGAGGAGCTATGCTCGAATCTTTAAATCAAATCGAACGCCAGGCACTGAATGAGCTGGAGGCGACTCAGGATGAAGACTCCCTGCAGCGCTGGAAGGTCGCCCACCTGGGGCGCAATTCGCCATTGATGCGCGTCTTCGACCATCTTGGCGCATTGCCCAAGGAGGAACGTCCAAGCATCGGGCGGCGCGCTAACGAGGTGAAACGCGCCCTGGAAAGCGCCTTTGAAGCGCGCAGCCAGGCGCTCGTCCAGGCCGCGGTTTTGCGATCGCTGCAAGCCGAGCGGTTGGACGTCACCTTGCCAGGGCGACCCATTGCGCGCGGCCGCCTGCATCCCAATACGCAAACCCTGCGGCGCATTTACCGCATCTTTGGCGACATGGGCTTCCAGGTATTTCGTTCGCGCGAAGTGGAGACCGATGAATATAACTTCGAGTTGCTCAATATCCCCGCCCATCACCCGGCGCGCGACATGTGGGACACTTTCTATACCACCACGCCAGGCGTGATCTTGCGCACACATACTTCGCCGGGTCAGATCCATGTCATGCGCCAGTACGCGCCCGAACCGATCCGCGTGATCCTGCCCGGCATGTGCTATCGCTATGAGCAGCTCAGTGCCCGCAAAGACACGCAGTTCAACCAGGTTGAAGGTCTGGCGGTTGGTCGCAACATCACCTTTGGCGACCTGAAGGGAACGCTCACCGATTTCGCCCGTCGTATGTTTGGCGAGAACGTGCGCACGCGTTTTCGCGCCTCGCATTTCCCCTTCACTGAACCCAGCGCCGAAATGGACATCGAGTGCTTTATCTGCGGCGGGGAGGGTTGCAGCGTGTGCGGCGGCAGCGGCTGGCTAGAGATCCTGGGTTCCGGTATGGTGCATCCGGTTGTGTTGCGCAACGGCGGTTACGACCCGCGAATCTATTCCGGCTTCGCCTTCGGCATGGGGCCTGAACGTATCACCATGCTTAAACATCGCATCGAAGACATCCGTCATCTTTGGATGAACGACCTGCGCTTCCTGGAGCAATTCTAAGCCCGCGCTCTGTTGGCTGGTTTATTCTCCGCAGAAACGCTGAAAAATCGTAGGACGAAATACGGAGGACTCATGAAAATACCTCTTTCCTGGCTGAAAGAATTCGTTGATATTCAGCTCCCGCTGCCAGAGCTGGCGCGCCTGTTGACTATGGCCGGTTTGGAAGTCGAGGCCATTCAGGTGGTGGGGCTGCCTATGCCAAGCAGCGCAGACTTGCACAGCGCGGCGCATCACGAGATCAAGATCGAAGGTCTCTCCTGGGAGGCGGATAAGATTGTGACCGCGGCGGTGTACGAGGTTATGCCTCACCCCAACGCCGACCGATTGGTCCTGTGCCGACTGGATGACGGGCAACAGGAGCATATTGTGCTCACCGGAGCGCCTAACCTGTATCCCTACAAAGGTCTGGGAGCGCTGCCCGAACCGCTTAAAGTACCTTACGCCAAAGAAGGGGCGCGCATCTACGATGGGCATCAGCCCGGACGGGTGCTGACCACGCTCAAGCGCGCCAAGATTCGCGGCATTGACTCCTATTCGATGATCTGCTCTGAAAAAGAATTAGGCATCTCCGATGAACATGAAGGCGTCATTCTCCTCGACCCGGACGCCCCGGTAGGCGTCCCATTGGCGGATTACATGGGCGATGCGGTGCTGGATATTGCCATCACGCCTAATATCGCCCGCTGCGCCAGTGTGTTGGGCGTGGCGCGTGAGGTGGCGGCGCTCACCGGGCAGCCTTTGCGCCAACTGGATTACTCTGTCCAAATGGAGGGCCCTTCAATTGAGGGAATGGCTTCTATCGAGATTCAGGAACCCGAGTTGAACCCGCGCTTTGTGCTTGGATTGGCGCAGAATGTAATCATCCGTCCCAGCCCATATAAAGTCCAATTGCGCCTCAAACTGGCTGGCATGCGCCCGATTGATAACATCGTGGATGCCACCAATTACGTCATGCTGGAGATTGGTCAGCCGCTGCACGCTTTCGATTACGACGTGTTGAAGCAGCGTGCCGGCGGGAACCCTCCCACCATCATCACCCGCCGGGCGCGGCCGGGCGAGCGGTTGACCACCCTGGACGACGTGGAGCGCGAATTGGACGATTTCACAGTGCTGGTGTGCGACACCGCTGGGGCACTCTCCATCGCCGGGGTGATGGGCGGCGCTGAATCGGAGGTGAGCGCCCAATCGCGCAACATCCTGTTAGAGGGTGCAGCGTGGAATTTCATTAACATCCGCCGCACGGTGAGCGCCCAAAAACTGCAATCCGAGGCAGCTTACCGCTTTTCGCGCGGCGTTCACCCGGCCATGGCGGAGCGCGGCGTGCGCCGCTGCCTGGAGTTGATGCGCCGTTGGGCGGACGGCGTGATCGCGCAGGGGCTGATAGACAACTATCCGCTGCCGCCGCGCGATCCGATGGTGGAGATCTCAACCAGCGATGTGCGCCGTTGGCTGGGTATTGATCTTACGCCGCAGGAGATCGCCGATCTGTTAGCGCGCCTGGAATTCAAGACCGAGATCTTCGGGCAGACGGTGCGCGCTCAGACGCCGGATCACCGCCTGGATATTGGCGAGGGCGTGGTCGGCATGGCTGACTTGATGGAAGAAATAGCCCGCATTTATGGCTACGAGCGCATTCCCGAAACACGCATGAATGATGAACTCCCGCCGCAGCGCAACAATCTCGAACTGGAACGCGAAGAGCGCATCCGCGATGCCCTGGTCAACCTGGGGTTGCAGGAAATCGCCACCTACCGCCTGACATCGCCGGAACGCGAGGCGCGCCGTTTTCCACCTGGCGCAGCCCCAGACGATTTGCCTTATATTCAACTGGCCAACCCGATCGCTGCCGACCGAACTGTGATGCGCCACAGTTTGCTCTCTAGCGTCCTGGAAGTCGTGGAGCGCAATGCCCGTTTGCGCCCCCGCATGGCGCTGTTTGAGATTGGACCGGTGTATCTTGCTTCGGAGGAGGGTCTTCTACCAGATGAAGTGCCGCGTTTGGCGATCGCCCTCAGTGGCCCACGCGCTCCGGCTGGTTGGCAAGAAGCGGACAACGCGCCTATGGACTTCTATGATCTTAAAGGGATACTCGAAGCTCTGCTGGAGGATCTGCACATCACGGGCGTTCGCTATGAACCGGCGGAACATCCCAGCTTCCATCCAGGCAAGTGTGCCCGCATCCGCGTAGGCGAGCAGGTCCTCGGCGTGTTCGGTGAGCTGCATCCACTGGCGCGGGTGAACTACGAATTGCCTGAAACGCCGCTGCTGGCCGC
This sequence comes from Anaerolinea thermophila, assembly GCA_020724505.1. GTDB lineage: Bacteria > Chloroflexota > Anaerolineae > Anaerolineales > UBA4823 > RBG-16-57-11. The sequence continues at coordinate 1,086 of DYGV01000025.1, read as the reverse complement.
AGAGCTAAATATGCGCGCCCTTATTTCATTGACCCCCGATCGCTTCGAAATCTCTGCGGTACCTGTCTTCCCACCGGTGCTGGAAGACCTGGCGGTTGTGGTGGATGAAAACCTGCCCGCCGACCAGGTGGAGGCGGTCATACGACAGGCGAGCGGCAAGGCACTGGCGGGGTTGCGCCTGTTCGATGTGTATCGTGGCGAGCAAATCGGCGCCGGCAAGAAGAGCCTGGCTTATAGCCTGGCTTATCAATCGCCGGAGCGCACGCTCACCGCCGAGGAGGCTCAGAAAATTCGACAGAGGATCATCCGCCAGTTGGAGAGAGAGCTAGGGGCCAAATTGAGAAGCTAAGATTCGGGTCGGGCGCGAGGCGTTTCCAAAATGCCTCGCGCCTGAAAGATGGATGACTTGTGCTCTTTTCATTACACAAAAGCGTCGCCGGATTTACAACGCAAGCGCGGGTGGGTGGAGATTCTCTTAATTTTTCTCTATGCGCTGCCTGGTTTAGATATAATCTCATTGATTATCAACGCTGAAGGGAGACGATCGAGAATTCTTCCGCGAAAAACTCTATGGGATACCAAATTACGCGCTTTCTCATTCAAGTCCTCCTGCGCCTGATCGCCAGATTAGAGGTGGTCGGCATGGAAAATCTACCCTTGCACTCCAGCTTTATCATCGCCGCCAACCATATCGGTCGGTTGGATGCCGTGATCATCTATGCGTTTAGCAAGCGCAGGGATATTATCATGATGGCTGCGGAGAAGTATCGAAGGATACCCGTGGTCAGATGGCTTGCCAGGCAACTGGATGTCATCTGGGTGGATCGCTTCAACGCCGATTTTGGCGCGGTGCGCGAGACCCTTAATCGCTTGAAAAAAGGCGGCGTGCTGGTGTTAGCGCCGGAGGGCACCCGCAGTCCAGATGGACGATTGCAAAAGGGACGTGCCGGGGCCAGCTTCCTGGCGATGAAAGCCGGCGCGCCAATTTTACCCGTCGCTCTGGTTGGCTCCGATGATGCGCTGGTGGCTGCTCAATTGCGCCGCCTCAGGCGTGCTCCCTCAATGTTTCTTCTACTCTCCTGTCGA
>DYGV01000024.1 GCA_020724505.1 Anaerolinea thermophila | reverse complement strand
CAAATTCGCTGCCGGAGGAGCATCCGGCTCAGAAAATGGCAGTTTACCTCCTGCTAGGTTCGCTCCGTGGCAATCGCTGCACGCGCCAAGTTTCACTAAATATGCGCCGTAATTAATCGTACCTATCTCCGGCGTGACTTGAGCGGCTGTAATGGCAGGTTGTACGGGATCTGGGCCAAATGCGCCGAGAAGCATCATCATTTTGGCAAAAGTGTTGGCTTTGAATGGTGGTATAGGGTTGTTTACCGGTTCCAGGCTGCGCAAGTAACCGATGATTGCCGAAACGTCCGCATCGCTCAAAGATCCATAGTTGTAGGAAGGCATCACTACCAAAGCCGTGCCATCTTTATCTACACCTTCACGGATAGCGCGGGCAATTTCGGCGTCTGTCCAGCCACCCAAACCGGTGGGGATATCTGGAGTCAAATTTGGAGCAGAGAATATGATCTGTATCAGCCCCAGATGAATTTCCTCGACCACACCGCTTAGAGGCGATCCACCCTCAGGAGTGTGGCAGGCGTTGGTGCAATCCATGGCTTCTTCCATCAAATATTTACCACGCGCAATGCCTTCTGGAGTCAGATCTGCCGTGATTGCATAAAGTGGGCGATCGGGTATTTTTCGTTTGAACTGCAAATTCGCATAGATGGCAGTCCCGGTAAACGCAATGAGGAATACCATCAGCAACCCGCTGAACAGGACCCCGCTCAATTTCAGCATCTTCATCATCGCCCTACCTCCTTACAATTTCTCGTTGAATGTGGAATGATTGTAAGGATTCTATAAAACAGGCGTCTTGACAACGTTACGAGAAGCGTTACGGAACAGTTTTCTCGGTGAAGCGAACCGCATAAATGCCGCGCGCGTAATCGCCCCTCATCTGTAATCTAAAAAGAATGAGGTGCGCGCAAACACTTTGCTTGATATTGGCTAAGGTCGGTTACTGTATGCGAATAGCGGAGATAATCTCACTCGTTCGGCGAGCATTTGTTGTTGTAATAATCCCAAACGTCGCAGGATTTGCCATTTTTGAACTTGCAAACGCCCTGTTCCTGATCGGTGTTGCTGTTGCTGGTGATCTCATACTCGCCGCCGGTGATGGCGCAATATTGTGCCGCGGGGGTGATATAGCCGGTGATTTTAATACCGCCTACCGGGCAATCGCCGCGTATCATTGCCCATTCCTCACACTGTCGGTTATCGTCGAAGACGCACACGCCGTACTCGCTGCCGTCGCCCAGTTTTTGGATGAGCAGTTCACCGCCTTGTTGGACGCAGTTTTCGGAGGCCGGGTTAGCGATGCCCGCTGGTGGGACAGTGGTTGCAGCCGGCGTTGCTGGAGTAGAACAGGCGAACAAGATTGTCGCGCAGAAAAACAGCAACGCCAGATTTTGTTTCCAATGAATCATGTTGTTTTCTCCTATTCTTCGGGTAGATTATTGAGCGCTAATGGCGATAGAATCGCTCTGTTCAAGTTCCTCTTCGTCGGCGCACTGCGGAAGCGTGGGCGGTGAGTTTCTCTTCATTGGCTATGAGTTCCGCCGCGGCGCCGATGGCACGAAAACCGGTCTCATTAAGAGCTATAAGACTGGTAATTTTAATAAAGTCGTTGACGTTAACTGGACTGGAAAAGCGCGCAGTCCCGCCCGTAGGCATCGTATGGCTTGGACCAGCCACATAATCTCCCAATACTTCGAAGCTCATCTCGCCCAAGAAAACCCCGCCGGCGTTCTGCACCCGATTAATGTATTGCCATGGGTCGCTTACCAGCAAGCACAGGTGTTCAGGAGCGTATTCGTTGGCTAGGGTGAAGGCTTCGTCCAGATCTTTCGTGACGACAATTCCGCTGCTGTGTTCCAGCGATTGGGCGATCACTTCGGCTCGGCTGAGCGATTCCATCTGCTGAGCAACGGCGGCTTGCACTGCTTCGGCCAGGGCGCGACTGGGGGTAAGCAGAATGGCAGAAGCCAACACATCATGTTCTGCCTGAGCCAGGAGGTCAGCCGCAGCCAGTTCCGGATTAGCTCTCTCGTCGGCGATCACCAATGTTTCGGTGGGGCCGGGCAGGCCGTCAATGCCGACGACGCCGTAAACTTGCCGTTTTGCCAGGGTTGTGAACAGACTACCAGGGCCGCAGACTTTATCCACACGCTACACGCTTTGCGTACCGAAAGCCAGCGCGCCTATGGCCTGGGCGCCGCCGGCGCAGTAAATTTCTTGTGCGCCAACGATGTCCGCGGCGACCAACACGGCTGGATGAGGCAGCCCAGTTTCCCGTTGGGGAGGTGAGATGACAGCAATAAACGGCGTCCCTGCAACCCTAGCTGGGATAGCGGTCATCAAGACGGAACTAGGCAGCGGCGCGCCGCCTCCTGGAGCATATACACCTACCCGTTGAATGGGGCGCACTAATTGTCCAAGCGTTCCCTCTTCGTTATTGTAAATCCAGCTCAAGTTGGGCTGGCGGCGGTGGAAAGCTTCTATGCGCTGAGCAGATAATTGTAACGCCTCTACGACCGGGGGAGGCACTTTTTTATAAGCCGCCCGCCTGTCTTGCTCCGATACAATGATGGATTTTAGCTCGATGCCGTCAATACGCTTTGTCCATTCGATAATTGCCTGGTCGCCTTTACGACGGACATCCGCCAGGATGCGGCGCACGGCTTCGTCGGGCGACACGGGCTCGCCAAACAGATTTTCTAGCCGCTCCTGAATAGATATGGGAAGAGGAATCTCATCCCAGGGCTTGCGTTTGAGAATGGATGTCTGCGCTTCGGGGACATTGAGGATGCGAATCATAATTGCTCCAAAGATTACCAAATTGAAACCGCAACTCATATTATAATACCGCGAAATTTTTCCAGGCGCCTCGCCACGTGACTGTCATCACTTCGCCGGATACGAAAAATTGATACAAGGTTTTCATTATTTTCCATAAGGAGGAAAAATGCGCACCCTACGTTCTTTTGTCCCTGTTATGTTGATCGCAATATTCATATTCAGCGCCTGTGCGCCGAAACCGGCCGCTCCGGTGAAGATTCGCATCGGCACGCAGCCGTGGATCGGCTATGGTCCATGGTGGATCGCCCAGGAGAAAGGGATGTTCACCGCCCATGGGTTAGATGTAGAGCTGGTGGATTTTGTTGCCGATACCGAAGTGAATGCTGCTTTTGCTTCTGGCGATATGGATGCAGCAAATCTGGCTACACATACTGCAATCAAGCTCTTCGCTAACGGCGTGGATTTGAAAATTGTTCTGTTGGAAGATGCTTCCTATGAGGCAGATGCTATTCTAGCAGGCGCAGGAGTGCAGACGATCGCCGATCTAAAGGGCAAAAGCATTGCTTACGAAGAGGGCTCCACCAGCGACTTGCTGCTCAACTATGCACTGGCGCAAAATGGTATGTCATTAGCCGATATTTCGCCCGCGCCCATGCCGGCTGCAGACGCGGGTTCGGCGTTGATTGCTGGCCAGGTGCAGGCAGCAGTAACTTATGAGCCATATATCTCTGCTGCATTGGCTGGAGGTGGGGATTTGCGTGTCATTTATACTGCTGGAGAGCGCCCTGGGTTAATCTCAGATGTATTTGTGGTGAGCGGAAAGTTTGCCAAAGAAAACCCAACAGCAGTGGAGGCTTTGCTCAAGGTTTGGGATGAGGCTATGGCTTTCTATAAGTCTAATCCTGACGAGGCAAAAGCGATTATCGCCAAAGCGGTGGGTAGCTCGCCCGAAGAATTAGCAACCGCCTTTGATGGCGTGGAGTTTTACGACCTGGCGCAAAACCGTGCTCAACTGACTGGCGAGTTCACCCAGACGATCCAGGATGTGGCGACTGTCGCTAAATCCATCGGCTTGATGGATGCCATCCCAGATTTGAAGGCGCTATTGGACGCCTCCTTCCTGGGCAAGAATTGACGATTGGCAGCGCTTATGGGTGAGCCATCGCTACTTAGATCAAAAGAAAAGACCCCTTTGCTGGAGTTGCGCCGCGAAATTCCGCGTTCCTATTACTTGGGTGCGGGAGCAGGCTTTATCGCTATTTTCCTCATTGGTTGGTTCTTGCTCACCGGCTTGGGGATGGTCTCCAGGATATTTTTGCCCCCGCCGGCGGCGGTTTGGACTGAGCTGGTTCGTCAAATCCAGAGCGGCTTGATCTGGCAGGATGCCAGCGCCAGCCTGTACCGAATCACGGTGGGCTGGCTGCTGGCTACCCTGTTAGCCGTGCCGATCGGTATATTAATGGGCAATTTTCACTTCTTCGAAGGTCTTTTCGAACCGTTTATAGACCTGGTGCGCTATATGCCCGCAGTTGCATTCGTTCCGCTCACCATCCTTTGGCTGGGCGTAGGTGATGGGCAAAAATTCGCTATCCTGTTCATCGGCACTTTTTTCCAGGAGGTGCTGCTCATTATGGATAACGTCAAGACCGTTCCCCGCGATTTGATCCAGGTGAGCTATACCTTTGGCTTGAATAAGTGGGAAGTCCTTTGGCATGTCATTTTGCGCGTTGCGATGCCAGGCGTTTGGGATACTTTCCGTATCACCCTGGGTTGGGCGTGGACGTATCTGGTAGTGGCGGAGCTTGTCGCGGCTAATGTTGGTTTGGGTTATCGCATTATGCGCGCTCAACGTTTTCTTGAAACAGAGACAATCATTCTGGGAATTCTTATTATTGGAATCTTGGGGCTAATTACCGATTATCTTTTCAAGATTTCTTACAAACGTTTATTTCCTTGGGCGGTTCAAACGCGCTAACCAACTCAGTACTTTACGAGCTTACGATGAGCACACCAAAATTGCGCCTTGTCAATGTCTGGAAGCAATTTCCTTCTGAGAAGGGGAAACCGCTGACGGCAGTGCAAGATTTGTCCATGACGGTGCAAGCAAACGAATTTGTCTCTTTAGTGGGGCCATCGGGCTGCGGCAAATCCACCACACTGATGATGGTCGCCGGATTGGATTCGATCAGCTCAGGGAGCATCGAAGTGGATGGTCGGCCAGTCACTGGGCCAGGGCCGGATCGCGGCGTGGTATTTCAAAGTTATACTTTGTTCCCATGGTTGACTGTTGAGGAAAATGTACGTTTTGCTTTGAAAAAAAGCGGATTGAGTCGCGCTCGGCAAGACGAATTGGTGCGCCATCATTTGCGCTTGGTGGGGCTAGAGGATTTCGCTGCTGCCATGCCCAATCAACTCTCCGGCGGGATGCGCCAACGGGTGGCTATCGCGCGGGCGCTGGTATACCGCCCGCAGATGCTATTGATGGATGAGCCTTTTGGCGCGCTGGACGCGCAGACACGCATGTTAATGCAGGAATTGTTGCTCTCCATTTGGCAAGTTGATAGAACGACAGTGTTGTTTGTGACGCATGATGTGGATGAAGCTATCTTGCTTTCGGACCGCATCTACGTAATGACAGCGCGGCCTGGTAGGATCAAAGCCGAGATTGTGGTGGATCTACCCCGTCCGCGAGCGCTATTGGAAACAGAAGGCGATGAACGATTTATGCGGTTGCGCAAGCAGGCGTTAGGCTTCATCCATTCAGAGGTTAAACAAGGCGGTTCACTAGAGTAGCGTTTCAATTACCCCAAGATTGTTATTATTCGGGTGATAAATACTACAGTTCGCCGCCCAACACTTTGGCGCCAGTGGGACCTGGGCTGCCGCCGACCGGCTCCACCGTCACCCCCAGCGCCTGGTAGGAAGATAACGGGGCAGGCGACTTAACGTACAGCGCGCCGTAGCCCTCATTATTGACGGAGAACACACCACCGCTGGCGCGCTGCCCATCCACGATGAGCCATAATTGATATTGATGATCGGGGTCCAACGGCGGCAAGCCATCCACCACCAGTACGCCATACTCGCCGGTTAGGCTGATTACCAGGGTGCCGACGGCATTGGGGGCGTTTTCAGTGCCAGAAAGCGGCGCGGCGCGCAGAGCGGATTGCAGAGCCGCCGATTGGCTCGCCAATTGGCTCTGTAATTCAGTCGTTTGCTGCCATAGCAGAAGATTACTCAATGTCAGTAGAAGGATTATGATCAGCCCAGCCAGCGCCCAACCCGGCGATAGCCTTCCGAAGGCAGCCTGGAACCGCTGGCCCCAATCAAAGCTCGACAATTTGTGTTGCGAAGGGTGTGGTTGAGCAGCAACCGCTGATAGAACGCGCCTACGCAGTTCCGGCGGCGGTTCGCTTTGCGGTAAACTGAGCGCCAGTATGCCCACCAAATCTTCGTACTGCGCGGCTATGCGACGGCAGTCAGAGCAACTTCGCAAATGTTGAGCAACGCGCTGTTTTTCCGATTCATCCAGGCTGTCTAGAGCGTAGGCGCTTAAATATTCCTCGACGTGTTTATCCATCTCTGACATATTTCATTCACCATTAATACGCCATCGGCAAGGTTTTGGATTTCACGCGCCTCATTTCAGCTCGTCACTTAGTAGTTCACGCAGCTTGAGCATTGCCAGGCGGATGCGGGTTTTCACTGTGCCTAGCGGTTCACCAGTCAGAGCGGCAATCTGGCTGTGGCTGTAACCTTTGAAGAAGGCATAAGCCAATGCCTGTCGTTGCGCCTCTGGTAAGGTAGCCAGGGCTTTTCGCACCCGCTGTCGTTGTTCGGCTGCTTGCGTTTCGCCCTCAATATCTGTAGGATCAGCCAAATTAAAGGCATCCTCTATTGACGTGTCGGTCAGGTGGTTTTCAACGCTGCGCTGGAGACGACGATAAAGATCAATCGCCCGATGGCGTGCTATACTCGCCAACCAGGGAGCCAATCGTCCCTGATCGGGTTGATAACTCTCAGCTTTTTGCCAAACGCGTAAAAAGACCTCCTGCGTTGCCTCTTCGGCCAGGGCCTGGTCATTCAATACTTGGAGAGCTATGCTGAACACCATACGCCCGTAACGGTCGTAGAGCAATCCCAGGGCGATTTCATCGCCACTGGCTGTTCGGCGCATCAGTTGGGCGTCGTCCAAATCGGGAATGTTCACGCGTCCGCCGGATAATTTGGGGTATCCATGCGTGTTGATTATACCCGCGAGGCGTTAGACATGGGAGAGCGCCGGTCTGCACCGCCGCCGTTAGCAACTTACCCCCATGCGTTATGTGGTCCAGACCACCAATGATTATGTGGAGGAGAGCCACTTTGATCGGCGTGCGAGGCTTGCGCCGTTGTGACGGGCGCTTAATTGGGTGACAATTTCCCTGGGCGATCCAAGCTGGTGTCTTGCCAGGAGGCTGGGTCGTCGAGTGGCTCGACATGCAACATTGGCACAACATTGGGAATTGCCTGACGGATTTGTTCTTCAATGGCTTCAGCCAGTTCGTGGCCGCGACGGATGCTCCACTCCCCAGGGGTAAGCACGTGCATCGAGACAAAGCTGCGCGCTCCAGCGCCACGCGTGCGCAAGGCGTGAAAACGCAGACCCTGATCTTCATACGGCGCTAGGATGCGGCGGATCACCTGCACCTGTTCGGTCGGCAGCGAAGCGTCCAGCAAGCCGCGTGCCGAGCGGCGCAACAAACCCCAGCCAGCGAACAAGATATTCCCTGCCACAGCCAGCGCGACGATCGCGTCCAGGCGCTGCCAACCGGTCAACTCGACCAGCAACACCCCGACAAGCACCCCACCAGTGGTAATCACATCGGTCATCAGATGTCGGGCGTCTGCCTCGAGGGTAATGGATTGATGACGCTGACCGGCTTTTAGTAAAACGCGAGCAACGCCCAGGTTGATCAGCGAGGCCGCCGCCGAGACGCCCAGACCTATCCCCACCTGTTCTATCGGCGCGGGTTGGATCAGGCGCGGGATTGCAGAAGCAGCAATCGCCCCTGCCGCAGCCAGGATCATGCCGCCCTCAAAACCGCTAGAGAAAAATTCCACTTTGCTGTAGCCATAGGCAAATTCGTCGTCTGCTGGGCGCGCTGCCACGTTGAGTGCGATCAGGGCGACAATAGCTGTGATCAGATTTACGCCGGATTCGAGCGCATCCGAAAGCAAACCTACCGAGTTGGTGATAAAGTAAGCCGCCAGCTTCAGCGCAATGGTCAAGATGGCAGCGCTAATAGACAGCCAGGCATAACGAGAGAGGGTGTTTGAGTTATGCGACATACTTCGTTTTCGCTCTTAACTATACCAATGAATTGGCATGTTCTATGTCAACATTCTATTATAGAAATTGCGTATCGTTAATTGCGTATCGTTAATTGAGGATGGATGACTTTGCTGCAAAAAGGTCGTTTCAACGCAATGACGCAAAGGCGCCAAGGTTCTTGAACTTGTTTTCGATTTTCGTGATTTTTTTGGCAACAAATTTATTGTCTTGCTTGAACTTATGTTTTTTCTTTGCGCCTTGGCGTTAAGAATTTTCGTTTTTATAGGAGTCCCATGGGTTTGAATTAAGGTAAAATTGCCAAAGTTGGAAAACTTATTTGGGGTGGGGTATGAGCTATTCGGATGCATCTTTACAGCATGGGATGAACCAGTTGCCTAAGACCGAATCCTCGGCGACTGCATCAACAGTGCAATCGCCAATTCATATCTTGTTGCTCGATCAACATACGGTTGTGCGCGAGGGGTTGCGTTTACTATTAGAAACGCGCTTCGGCTTTAAGGTGGTAGGCGAGGCTGGTCAAAGCCAACCGGCTGTGGAGCTTGCTGCAGCGCTCAAGCCGGATATTATTCTTTTGGAGCTAAACCTGGATGGCGAGCTGAACGCGGACATTATTCCCGCGCTGTTGCGCGCTGCTCGTAATGCACACATCATACTCCTGACGGGTTTGAGCGAGCAGCCCTTACTCCAACTCGCTGTGCAAATGGGCGTAATGGGTGTGGTTTCGAAGAACCATAGCGGAGCGGTATTAGCGAAGGCGATACAAAAGGTACACGCCGGTGAGGTATGGATTGACCGCACGATGATGGCAGATGTGTTAGCTACGCTTACCCGTGCCCGGCTGAACGAACAAGCTGACCCCGAGGCAGCGCGCATCGCGACATTGAGCGATCGAGAGCGTCAGGTCATCACCCTGATTGGTGAGGGGTTGAAGAATCGCGAAATTGCTAACCGGCTGTCCATTAGTGAAGTCACCGTACGTCATCATCTCACATCCATTTATAGTAAACTAGGCGTTGCTGATCGGCTGGAATTGACTATTTATGCCTATCGCAATGGTCTGGCCGCTTTACCCACTTAATATTTTTGACCGTTAATTAGCTGTTTTCTTCAACCCTCTTTAAATAACACAAATAAGCCATTGAGCATGGCTTATTTGTGTTAATAGCGAACCTCGTATTGCTATATATGAATACCATGTAAGTTCATCCTGACTGACGATTGCGCGTTTGGCGTATTCCGCCTAAAATTCGAGTGATGTTGTCGGATTTTTCTGCCATGACATTGCTACACCCCAAGCCCGAATTTATCGAGCGGCGTAGTAAGCCCCGCTTGAGTTGTTCTTATCCTGCCGCGTTGCGTGGTTGGTTGCCTGGAGGCAAGCGTTTTGAAGCTCGCGCTGTGTTATCTAACTTGAGCGCCAGCGGCATGTATCTGCGCACAAAACATGTATTGCGCCTCGGTGATTTGGTCTTTGTGATCGTCTGCATGGCGACTCGACCTTTGGATATGGCGGGGGGGTTACGAATTGCGGCGCTTGGCATCGTGGTGCGCGTGGAAACAAAAGTGGATGGCACTTATGGCGTGGCGCTGCAACTGCGGCGTTATCGCTTTTTATGAATTTGAATTGATGAATTTTGGTAACTGCTCACCCTCTAGCAGGTTGTTATGATGCGAATTAAAAATTTTGCATCTCAAGGACATATGGATTCGTCAAAATAGTCAGGTTGAAAACCTTCGGGAGGGTTAGATGAGCAGCTACGAATTTTGTTGTTTTTATTCAGTTCATGGATCGTCACAAATACGTCATGAACAACGGGGTTCGTCTATTTTGTAAGGAGGATCGTGAAATGAAGCGTTCGTACAAGTGGTTTTACATCGTCATAGTTCTGGCAATAATGGCTGCTCCAGTGGCATTCCTGGCGAGACCGGCTGCGGCAGATCCAATTTATACCTGCCTTCCTTCTTGTGAGGCGAATGATGGTCGAATGTTCGCTATTGCCGGAAGCGGCCTGAATACATTGATTGGAATTGACGCCAGCTTGAGCATTGCCTCGCCGGCGAACGCGCCTTCAGTTGAAATCGGCATTTTTGACGGCGATTCACGCGGCATTTGGGATATCGGCAGGCAAGCGCTGACTTTCACGCTATACGCGGATCCAAGCGGGATGGGTCAACCAGGTGCGCAGCTTGCTCTATGGAACGGCCCGGACATGCCGAACAATGCCTGGTTTACCGCGACCATTCCTAATAATCCCGCAGCCCGTTCATTGAGCGGTAATTACTTCTATTTGCTGGTGGTACGCGCACCCAATGCGCAGCAGATTTTTGCCAGTCGTTACAAAGTGCGCACAGATGGCGTGATTTCGTTGCTGCCCATCCCCTTTGCATATACGGCTGCATTGACCGATGCTGAAAGAGTAATCTATCCGAACTATCCAAATCTTACGCCTACCACCTACAATGGGACGTTCGATTTTCATACCTATCAATTTCAATCCCAGGCTTCTTATGCTATTTGGGACGGCGATATGGATTTTGGCCCGGCAACGCGAACGACGTTTGACACCGATGATCCTGACACACCCAATAATGTCTTGCCCGCTTGGGCGACTTCGCAGACTGCTTTTGAGGGTGTGGCGGTAGGTATGAATGGCGCTTCTGGTGCTCCGCCGGATGATACTTCGGTCACCAATAACCGCCGCTCACCCAACGTGATCTATGATCTTGCCCCGTTGGATCAAACACGTTATGCTAACTTAAACCCTTCCGGCAATGTTGAGTGGGAACAGTTTCGAATTTCCTCGAATCCCGCCGAACCTGCCGATCATCACTTCAGCGGTCGTTTGCCTGCTGGTTTATATCATATCCACATGGAAGGCATGGATATGGAGAACCTCAACGCCTGGCGTTTCCCCACGAACGTGCTGGGCGTGTGCGCTATTGATCCGGGCAGAGGGGAATATAATCCTTGCAAGAATCCGCTACAACCGCGCTTAATTGGCGACACCGTCTTTCGCGATAGCAATAATAATGGTGTGCAGGATGCGGGCGAACCCGGCATCGGCGGAGTACGCATGGAATTATTCGATCCCTACGGCTTCCCCATCTTGGACATTAATAACAATCCCATTACCACGCTTACCAATTCGAGCGGCATTTACTATTTTGAGGTCGAACCCCGCCGCTTGGATAACTACTCTGGTGCAGTCATCAACGATGGGCGATACACGGTGGTTGTATCGCAATCCAATTTCAATGCTGGTGGACCGTTGGCGGGATTGAGCGTTACCACCCCAGGTGGAAACTCGCAGACAAACACCGTGATTGATCAGAATGTGCTGACCTATGACTTCGGTTATAACGCAACCAGCACTCCTACCGCTACTTTTACGCCAACATCAACGGCGACTGCGACGGCAACTTCTACCGCGACGCCCACTCCTAGCCCTACCCCAACGCAGACCCCTACGCCTACGTTGACATCCAGTCCAACCGCCAGCCCGACTTCATCTCCGACGCCAACGGCCACCACAACCGCAATTCAAAAAGGCACAAAGACGCCGCTGCCCAAGACAGGTGTGGTTCCTTACAACTGGTGGCGGGATAATCCGCAAGCCTGGCCGGTGACCAGTCTGACCATTGGCGGCGTAACTTATAGCCGTGAGCAGATCATCGCGATTATGAAGACGAAGAATAAGGGCGATAAGACCTTAGTGCTGTTCAATGAACTGGTCGCAGCGCGGCTAAATGTCCTGGCGGGGAATGAAGGATCATGTATTTTGGCGGATATGGACGCAGCAGACGCCTGGCTGGCGCAGCATCGGGTCGGCAGCTTTGTCAGCGGCCAAAGCGCGGCCTGGAAGGAGATCAAGCCGGTGTACGATCGTTTATCGCTATATAACCGCGGGCTATTGTGCGCCCCGGCAAGACCATAGCGCCGGAGCATTTGCCCTCACAATATCACCTGCGTCGGACTAATCTAGCCCGACGCAGGTGATTGTTTTTCTATAAGTGCTAATATAACGTGAATTCGGGTTAGGCGGGCAAGGGTAAAAGGTTGTCCAAGCCCAAAAATGGTTTGGTTGGTTTGCGACAATAAGCGATCAAACCACACAGCACATTGACGTTGCTTTTTACCACTGATAAGCAACTGTTGATTCCAGAATGGTAGAAATGCTATGCAAAAATCATCGACATCGCAGAACAACTCGAGTAAACTGTCCATTGAGGGCCTCTCTTCGGGATTGGACTAATGTTGTGGTGACAAAAGTTTACTCCCATTTGAGACCCTCTTCTTATCCCGAACCCACGTTAAAATACGATAAAGACGGTCTGTTATGTGCTATACTTAGATAGTCCCTGGCTAATGTGGAATCCATAGATAATTGGAGATCTGCTGGATGAGTTTACCTTTTCCCCATCTAATCGCCGGATTGACCGGTTTGGCTTTCCTGTTGAGCGCGTGTGGTGGGGCTACGGCAACCGCGACCCCTGCTGCAAGCGCTGCGACTACCTCTTCGCCCAGCGAGCAATCAACGGAATTGCCATCATCGCCTGCCAAGCAGCCTACTGAAACTGCAGCACAAACGATCGAGGCGATTGTTCAGCTTACCCCAAGTGCTGTCAGTGAAGATCCACCATCTCTGCCAACGCCGGATTGCGCTAGCCTGTCCCTTACTCCACCTGATGCCGAAGGACCATATTTCCTGGATAATACGCCACAGCGCGCTTCGCTGATCGAGCCGGGGATGAGTGGTGAACGATTGACCCTGAGCGGTTACGTGTTGACGGTTGACTGCCGCCCGTTATCCGGAGTGCGTCTGGAGTTCTGGCAAGCCGACGCCAATGGCCAGTACGATCTGCAAGGCTATCGCCTGCGTGGACACTTATTCACCGACGCCAACGGTTTTTATCGCCTGGAAACTATCTTGCCAGCGATCTATGGTGGCCGCCCGCGTCATATCCACGTCAAGGTTTTACCGCCCACGGGCGGGGGTTTGACGACACAGCTCTATTTCCCTGGCGACTCACCGCTGCCCGCCCTGACTGTGGTGCTAACCCAGAGGGCGACAGGAGCGCAGGCAGTGTTTCACTTCGTATTACCGGCGCAGTAGATTAGCAAGACGATTAAAGTCTGACAGGCTTTTGTCGTCTGAAGGATGTGACTGAAAATGAGGTTCAGCCGGCTGCGTCTTTAATGCGATCCCTTTGATTATTCCACTGCGCTGGCTGTCCAGGGCAGCGTGTTGATCTGACAGACGCCTTTGTTGGCGTTGATTTTAATTGAGATCAACCCGCGCGCGGTGGTGGGGGTGATGAATTGTCCATTGATGGTTGTGCGGTCAAAAGTGATGGTGAACTTACCCGCTTCGATGGGGAAGTATTTGATATCTTCGAAGGTCAGATGTGTGCTGACGGTCTTGCCGTCGGAGCAGGTAGCTTTGTTGAGAGTGATCTCTTTGAGTGTGACCATTCGCCCAGGCGGGTTGATGCGGAATGTAAATGTGCCGCCGGTGAAGGATGCGCTGAACTTTGCTCCTGGCAGTGGGGTGACAACCACTGCGGTGGGAACCTTAGTCGCCGTGGCAGTGGGCGGCAAGGTTGGTTGCGGCGGTTCAGTAGGCGGCGGTAAAGGCGTATCAGTAGGAGGGGGCGGCGGTGTGTCGGTGGGCGGCAGGGGTGTTTCAGTAGGTGTAGCCGTAGGGGCTGTGGTGGGCGTGGGTGAAACAAATGGGTTGCCGCCTGGATAGTTGCAAGCTGCTAACAAAATCACGAGCAAAAAAGAAAGTAGGGGGGTGCATTTGACTTTTTTCATAGGGATAATTTTACCTAAAGTTAGAAGATACAGCGGAATAAAAATGATTAAATCCGTTAAGGCGAATCCCTGTTTACTTCTACGGCATGAACAGCTATTTGAGCTTAAAAAGCGAACTGGGCGTACTTATCGAAACTTTGGCCAGTTGGCGCGTAGGATTGGCAGCCATTCCTTACGCCGGGCTTGTAGGAGATAAGCCAACAGGATCAAAGATGCGCCAATCAAGAGCCATTCTTCCGGTTCAGGCACGCCAGTAAGGGGGAGCTGTGTGGCTGGAGTGGTTTCGCCTAGCGACTCAACTTCGCGTTGATAACGATCATCCAGTTTGGAGAGACCTCTCAATAGTTGTTCCTGTTGTTGGGTGACCAGGACGATCATTGAGGAGTAAGGGGTGACAATGCTCTGCTCTTGCGCCAGGGAATGCAGATTATCCAGCGTCTGGAGATCGCTCAAATTCCCTTTACGGCGTTGCATTTCAGCCAGAATCACCCTGCGAGCCGCCAGAGGTGCAAATCCTCCCTCTAAGGCGGCTGTTTTTTGCGCCGATCGGTTGTCCAGGAAGCGGGTTTCCCAGAGATATCCATCTACAATGTCTCGATTGATCCAAATTTGATCTGTTGTTTCCATACTCGTGGGCGATTTCTCTATGGCAACAGCAATGCGAGCTAATGCCTCATCCAGACTTCCTACAACGCCCCCGCCGGAACCTTGTAAAGATTGCAAGGTTTTGTCGTCATAACCAATAGGGACTTCGTCCCCTAAATGGAGGAACCAGACCGGCATCTCTGGGACAGATAGATCTATCCAACTTTCTCCTAGCTCATACCCGGCGTTATCGGTGATGACCAAAACAGCATCATAAATTCGATCTTCCCGCAACGCTTCGAATTGTGCCAGAAGCTCCGCCGGGTTCTGACCCCCCATGAAGGTTACACTTTGCGGGTCGAATTGACCGAATTCGATCCGCGAGGGTCCTTCGCCGCGATAGGGTGAAGCGGTGAGGTAAATATCGGCACTTTTGACCGGTATCTTTTCCAGGTCGTTCAACGTACGGCTTGCTTCTTCCATGTGGGAACGCATACTGTAAGAACGATCCAGGACGATCGCCAGGCGCAGGTCTGCGGGAAGAGCTGGTAATTCCACTTGCGATATCGGCGTGGCAGTTACGCTATAGTCGCCAAAGTAAGCTTGGTGTGTCACAGGGATAATGGACGCTGATGGCGGCAACGATTTCGGCAGCCAATCATCAATTGCCTTGTCAGATTCAGCGCCATTGATCAACCGTACGGTGTCGTTATCCCAATAGATATTTTGTTTTAGCGTCAGGCGGGGAAAATGCCATCCTTGCGAATCTAGCAACGTTTTCCAGGTTAGCCATAAATAAAGCGGTGGCGCTTCACCAATCTGTGTACGAGCGGTTCGATCGTCGAAAGTTAGCGGGACCGGAGGTACAGGAAAGATTCTTAAGCGGTATTGGCGTGGGCCAATTTGCTCGATCAAGGCCGGGTCGAGATTGAGACGCACCTCATTGCGATAAACCGCTTGTGCAGCGCCGCGTGGTGCTACGTGATACGCAAAACGCTCAGCCCGATCAGGAGAATTCCCCAGCCATAGACCGGTTATAACAGCCGATTCGGGTAGAGTAAAGTAATAGATCACCTCTTGACGATTGGAAGTTGTATTCCGATAAACCTCTAAAAGTTCAATATCTGCCCAATCTCCATGTTCGGCGATTGTAATCTCCTGTCGCTCCAGGTGTACTTCTCGCTCCTCAAGGGTCTGCAAGCCAGCCTGTGCCTGTTCGGGCAGCCAGGTTGAGCGAACTGCATTAAGAATGGCTTCATGCTCGCCATCTACGATCGTTTGATCAAAGATGCGTTGATACAAACGGGCAGCTTCTACAGGCTCTCGCTGTAGCGCCTGCGTGCGGCGAGTCCATTCTGCATCTGCTGGGCGGGTGTAATGCACGGGTTGATACAATAATGGGCGAGCTACAATCTCGTAGAAGCGTTCTACATTAATGGCTGCTGGGGCGGACAGTTCTAGGCTATCTGCATAAATCGAACGGATATGCCCCACTTCTCCTAAAGCGCTGATATATCGGAATGGAGCCAGATAAGCATTGAGCAAACCTTTACGAATGGTCGTTTGCCTCTCCAACAACTTGGCGGCCTCCTGGACGTTATTAGGTGGATTTTCGACCATTGCAAACACCTGAATTTGTGGCTGACGATTAGTCAGAATTGCTCCCACAATTGTGAGGATGATAACCAACGTAGAAAAGATGGCCGGCGTTGGCGGTGCCCAATGTGTCTCGGCAGAGGTCAACGCCTTGCGCCAGGATTGATATGCCAAGACAGGCACGGCGATTGGCGCAAGCACAAATAGGGTGGCCGTGAAGAGCAATAGGCAAAAGCCTAAGATGATAAATGGCGCCCAAACAAGCTCGACACCAAACAATCGGATCAGGTCATTAGCAAGATTCCTAAGAAAGCCGCCGATATTGCTCAAAGTCCGCCCTAGCCATTCGAATGACTCTACGGCGAGCGGTAATGCGTAAAATGCCACCCACAAAGAGGCATACAGGCAAACAAGGAACATGATCGTCAAGCCCAATAATCGCAGCCATGTTGCCCAAGCGCGGCGACGTTCGATCTGGCGATCGAGAATGTCCCAAAAGAATACAGCCATGCCAAATCCCGCGATCAACATCAAGAATGTGAGACCGGTGGATGCCTGACGAATTAGAAAGAACCGTATTGCGAGCATCAACATCAATGGCCATTCCACAACATAACTGAGGGCAAATAGCTTCTTGGGTTCGCGGCGCAAAGTCGTATAGCCCAAAATCACCGAGGCGATGGGAATACAAGTCAGCAGGACAGCATAAAACAGAAATATCCAGCGGATATTGCTGGTGCGTACGGCAAGGATCAATTCGGGTAGCAGACGCGGCGCAAAGCCGAGCGCCATAAACGTAAGAAAGATGATGTTCCAAGACCAGAACAGACCACCTGCGATACGTTCGCTTCGTGAACGTGTGATCTTATTTTCGTTCATTGCTGGGATCCTCCTTGTAAGCTACGTCCAACTGCCTGACGCAACTCCTGATAAAGCGCCTGTAAATCGCTGTCCAATGGCTCTTCTACTTTATCGAATAGAATTGTGACTAATACCCAGGTCTGGTGGTCAGGAGATAGGTCGGACCAGATACGCGTAGAATAATCGTCTGTGATTCGATCCTGCGCCTGTAGCCAATAAACAGCAGTATAACGATAGCGTTTTTGACCTGCGCTCAATGAGACCAAGCGCAGCGGAAAGTCCGGGTTGATCAAAGAGCTATATGAGCGATCAACCGTTAATCCATAAGTCTCAAAGCATCGTTCTGGGCGATGATGCGCGCGCCAAGTATCACTGGTTACCAACAGAAACGAGCCGCGATGACCATGCCAATCAAAGCGCCAACGGTCGGCAGTTAGTGGTCCATCGGCGGATAACCAATCCAACTCACCCGGTGATAGCGGCCAGGTTTCTGCGTTCAGCTCTGGAGAAAAGGTAATTCGTTGGGTAGATTGCGCGGCTGCGACTCGTGGGCGCGGTGAATAAAGCAGAATGAGAGCTAAAATGGAAAACAGCAGCGCGGGCGTTAGCCAATTTGGACGGCGTAATTTTCTTTGTTCTTCGGCGCGAGATATTTCCCCTGCAGACACATACTCGGGCACGAAGTGACGAAGCATCCAAACCAGTGCGATACATGCAGCCACAAAGCCGAGCACACCCAAGGGAACATGGAGCATTTCAGCCAATAGTCTCCAACCCCATACCTCGCCGACTGTAACCAAAGTGGCTACTCGAACCAGGTTGGCGGCGATTAGCATGAAAGCATAGATCAAGCTGGCGAACGCCCAGCGTTTACCCATCCGTCGGCGCTCGATCCAGGTGGCAGCGAGTAAAAACATGCCGCCTGTCCAGATGCTTTTGACCCCGCTGCATGGGACGTCAATCTGTGAGATGCTGTTTTCAAAGACCAGAATTGTATCAATGCCAATCGTAGGCACACCAAAAGCAGTTAAGCCTTCCCGCACCAGAGTGGCTGTAAACAGCCGAAGCGGATACCCTACAAAGGTCTGTAAGTGCTCGTTGAATGGAAGAGTGGCGATCAACAACAACGCAACGGGCAGCCCATGTCTCCAAATCGAAGGGTCTAGCCACAGTCCGAGTAGCCCGTAAAAGGCAAGACCAAATAAACTGGCAGAAAGGGTGTTGATGTCCACCCATCTTTCTGTAAGAACAAAAGCTATCGAACTGCCCAATAACATCGCTAATGCGGGTAGGTGCAGCATTGGCGCGGATCTGAAACGCGCTCGTATCCCATCTTTTCGCGCTTGATAAATGATCAAACAGATCACGCCAAGCAGAGCAAGTTGATTGAGGCGAAATTCTTGCCGAGTGAAGATGATGGATAAATAAGGGAAAATCGAGCGAAAGAGAAACATCCATCCAACCCACAAAATCAGATTGAGAAGGATATTCGGTGGTTTACGTTTCCGTAGCCCTGGTCCAATCAGGAGGAGCGCCATCCAGAACCAAATACAAATTGTGTCGAGGGCGGTAAACCAACGATCGCTTGAGGATAAGTTATTGGCGAACCACCGATCCTGTAAGGGCGCAAGGCGCCATTTGCTGACCCCTAGGACGATCATCGCCATGGTAAACGCGCTGAGCAAAGATGTGATGCGTCCAAAGGTATTGAAACTGGACAAATATCCCCAGGCGCCGCAAGCCAGAATAATAAAGATGGCGATTTGCGCCCATTCTTCGTATCGGTAATCGTCAAATTCAATCAGGACGATTATTGCCGTTGCACTGTAGAAAAGAAACGATAACCGAGTCCAATCCTCTCTCAGGTATTGAATTGGAGAATGTGCTGGGCGCAATAAGGCCAGGGCGCCGAGAATGGAGAGCGAGATGATAAAAAGGCACAAAACGAATTCGCCGCTTTGGAGGAATTGCCAAGTCAGTCGGGAGGCCAGAGACTGGTCTCTAACAATATTGCTGTATAATGGCGCGATCCAGGGCTGAAATAGGGTATTCAATTCTTGAAAAGCCAGTATGGTCAAAAAGCCGGCAACAGCTCCAATAGATGGAAGCGTCCAGCGCGGCAAACCCGTCATAAATCCGGCAATGATCGAGAAGAGGATGAGTCCTATCAAGGGCAGCCCAAGTATAGGCAGGGCAATGTCGGGAAGTAAAAGATCCACTGAACTAAGCAAAGCGGGGATGATGAAGATGCTGATTGCAATCCATCGGAGAATAGGCTTTTCAGGCCAAAGAGGCTCTGGTGGTGGTACATAGGGCGGCAAATTCCGAGCGTGCCAACGTTCTCGAACGGCGGCGATTGGTGTATCGCGAATCTCACGCAAAATCAACGAAAAAACCGAACGCTGACTGGAAAGCTGCGCCTCCTCAAGGGATTGGGCAAAGACATGCTGCATTTCTTCGCCGAATTCATCTCGAAAGCGGCGCGGATACATGTGTATCAGTACAGCATAGATTTGCTTGATAATCTCAATGTCCATGAAACCTTTTGGTCGGTCGCCCCAGTTTCTGCACTTCTCGAAAACGCCTGAATAGAGATGGTTAAGAGTGGCGGCTTTGATTGGGGTAAATTGCTTTTGAATTCCCCAAGTTTTTCCTGCTGGCGGCATCCACTAAAGAGTTCAATCTTTCGATTTCAGCCTGTAAGATGCTTTGACCCAGACTCGTCAGGCGATAGGCTTTGCGCTCTCGACCTTTGTGATCCTCTTCGACGCCCTGCATCCGAATAATCCAACCTTGTTCAAGCAAGCGCTTTAATGCCCCATAAAGCGTACCCGTGCTGAGAGATACACGCCCTTGACTCAAGCGTTCTACGTCTTTCATAATCGCGTATCCGTGACGAGGTTCAGGAGCAAGGCTGAGCAGGATGAAATAGGTAACCTCTGTCAGGGGAAGGTGAGTTTGTATATCAGTGGAAGTATTCATGGGAGTCCTAGATATGGCGGCAGAATATATGTAGTACAACTACATATTACAGGATAATTGCGCGCATGTCAAGCATTAAAATAAAAAAACCTCCCAAACCGGGAGGTCAATTGATGGGCAGATTCGATGACAAAGCATCTTTAGGGTATTACCACATTCCCCATTCGGGCATGGCGCCTTCTTCCATCATGGAAAAGTCCCACATTTCCATGCCTAACTCAATGCTTACCGGGCGTTCGAGCGCCTCTTCGGCTTTCTTGCGCGTCATCTCAATCATTGCGGGGCCGTAGGGACAGAAGGGTGTAGTGAGGATCATATAGAGATTGGCGTTGTCATCTTCGATGCGGATATTACGAACAAGTCCTAATGCAATAATATCCAGGCCAATTTCCGGATCCACAACCTCGCGCAGTTTGGTTTTTACATGATCAACCAATTCGGGATGTGAATTTTCAATGTCCCAAACGGGTCGGTTGTTTGTGGAATTTTCCTGGCTCATTTGATACTCCTAAGTTGTATTGATTGGGACACCCATCACAATCGAGTCTTATCAGGTAAATCGGATTCGATGGTCTGAATATCTGTAGAGGCGATCAGGTTTACAGGAATGACATAAGTGCAATGGGTATCACCGTGTAACAGACACTGAATTTTCTGCGCCGGCACATCCAAAATCGTTGAGATCAGCGTTTGGTCAACGGAGCAAACTTCCGGATGATTCTGCCCCACATGATAATATGGGCAGTTGGATTCGCGAATCAAATAAGCGTCACCTTCCTTAACTACCTCTACGTTGAAACCTTCAGAGGTGAGTAGCTGGCGCACCAAATCCAGGCGAGCCTCGGGTGTTAAGCCTTCTGCTTCATTGCGATAATCGGACGCCATCTCTTCTGCCATTTGGGTGAAAAGACGGTTGATGACCGGGGCGGGTAAAATGTCTTTGAGTTGTTCCAACAAGCGAACGGTAAGCCGTATATACCGCGTGGGGAATTGTTCTCGCCCCTTTTCGGTGAGAAAATACAAGCGTCGTGGACGGCCAACGCCGTGCCTTTCTTCTTCAGAGCTTACTAACCCATCCGCTTCCAGCTTAGCGATGTGATGGCGCACGGAAATCGGATTAATCTCAACCGCCTCTGCAAGCTCATTGATTGTGCATCGCTCGCGCACCAGTAACGTCTGAAGGACGCGGTCTCGAGTGTTTTTGGCTTCCAGTTCTGCAAACATCATCCTACTCCCTGACGTTGCTGAGTATAGCATATCCTTAGAATTTTGTCAATATTTAAGATTATTATCCTAAATATTATTGACTTGGGGGTCTGCCTCTGTTATAATGCAGACGACTAAAATCTGGGCAAATCAGACAGGTTTAAACCTGTGATTTCGAACGCGAGGAGTTTATTTCATGTCAGAGCTTGATATTCGCAACTTGCATGTAAGCGTTGAAGGGCGCGAAATATTGAAAGGGGTGAACTTAATTGTACGTCAGGGCGAGGTGCATGCCTTGATGGGACCAAACGGCACGGGAAAGTCCACACTGGCGTACACTTTGATGGGTCACCCAAACTATGAGGTGACCGAAGGTGAGGTTTGGTTCAAAGGTAAAAACATCTTGGAATTGGAACCGGACGAGCGCGCTCATCTGGGGCTGTTCCTGGCTTTTCAATACCCGGTGGCAATTCCGGGAGTTTCGGTGGCTAACTTCTTGCGCTCGGCGATTAACGCCAAACGGCGAGCGATTAACCCTGAGGATAAAGGCATACCAGTGCCTGAATTTCGCCGGATGCTCAAGGAGACCATGGACCTGTTGAAGATGGATCACACCTTTGCCAGCCGTTATCTAAACGAGGGGTTCTCTGGCGGGGAGAAGAAACGCGCTGAGGTGTTGCAGATGGCTGTATTGCGCCCCGAAATCGCGATCATGGACGAAACCGACTCCGGGTTGGATATTGATGCCTTACGCATCGTTTCTGAAGGCGTGAATACTCTGCGCGGCCCAGATTTGGGAGTATTAGTGATCACCCATTATCAACGCATCTTGAACTACATCAAGCCCGATTTTGTGCATATCATGTTAGATGGGCGAATCGTGGAATCGGGTGGCGCTGAACTGGCTCTTCATTTGGAAGAGCATGGATATGATTGGTTGCGCGAGAAAAGCGCAGAGGCGATGAATGGTTAGGTTCACTCCGCCGTTTCTTCTCCAAAAGAGAAGTTGAACTGCGGATGTTTGCTGGAGGTACTCAATGGCAAGTGATGCGCAGATCTTAGAAGGTATTGGTGATTATAAATATGGGTTCAGAGATCCAGAGACTTACGTTTTTAAGTCGCGCAAAGGTCTGGATCGGGAAATCGTAGAGCAAATTTCTGCGATGAAAGGCGAACCAAAATGGATGCTGGAATTTCGCCTGAAAGCGCTAGATCATTTCATGAAACGCCCGATGCCTACATGGGGCGGCGATTTGTCCAACCTGAATCTGGATGACATCTATTATTATGTGAAGCCGGCTGAGAGCGAAGGCCGTTCATGGGATGACGTCCCTGAGACGATCAAAAACACCTTCGATCGGTTGGGCATTCCGGAGGCTGAGCGTAAGTTTCTGGCTGGCGTGGGCGCGCAATACGAATCTGAGATGGTGTACCACCGCGTTCAGGAACATTTAGAAAAACAAGGCGTCATATTTGTCAGCATCGAAGATGGGCTGCGTCAGCACCCAGATCTGTTCCGCGAATATTTTGGCACAGTCATCCCGATCGAGGATAACAAATTTGCAGCTCTGAACAGCGCGGTTTGGTCGGGTGGCTCCTTCATCTACGTGCCGCCGGGTGTGAAAATTGACCTGCCTCTTCAGGCATATTTCCGTTTGAATGTCGCCAATATTGGTCAGTTTGAGCGAACGCTGATCATTGCCGACGAAGGGGCGCAGATTCACTATGTTGAAGGTTGCACCGCGCCCATCTACTCAACCGATTCGTTCCATTCCGGCGTGATCGAGATTGTGGTGAAGAAAAACGCCCGGGTGCGCTACACCACGATCCAGAATTGGTCGGTAAATGTATACAACCTGGTTACTCAGCGGGCGCTGGTGCATGAAGGCGCCACCATGGAATGGGTGGACGCTAACCTCGGTTCGAAGCTGACGATGAAATATCCGTCCTGCTATTTGTTAGGGCCTGGAGCGCACGGCGAAATCCTATCCATGGCTTTTGCCGGCCCAGGTCAACATCAAGACGCAGGAGGCAAAGTATTGCATTTTGCACCGCATACCAGCAGCAAGATCACTTCCAAGTCCATCAGCAAGGGAAGCGGACGAGCTTCTTATCGTGGCTTGCTCAAAGTATACAAAGGCGCGACGGACGTTAAATCGAATGTGGTTTGTGATGCGCTTTTGTTGGATAGCCAGGCGCGCTCGGATACGTACCCATACATTGAGATTGATGAGGACGATGTCACCGTGGGTCACGAAGCCTCTGTCTCAAAGGTCGGCGAGGAACAGTTGTTTTATTTGATGAGCCGTGGTTTGAGCGAAGAAGAGGCCACGACCATGGTGGTTTCTGGTTTCATCGAGCCGTTGGTCAAAGAATTGCCGATGGAATATGCCATCGAAATGAATCGGCTGATCCAGCTTCAAATGGAAGGCTCCATCGGTTAAGGCGACGAAAGCGCATTCATCGAGGTTATACAATGGTTGAACGAGAAAGAGTTGTAATCTCTCGCTCCCGCGGCGGAGATGGCCGCCAGGCAGCGATTGCACAAGAATTTAGCTTTACTTCGGATTTGGTACGTGGGCTGGCTGATGATAACATCGCAGAGGCCATCCGCTCATATCGTCTGCGCGCCTGGGTACTGTTCGAGCGTTTGCCCATGCCCACGACCAACGATGAACCCTGGCGACGCACCGATTTGCGTGGTATGAACAGCGGCGTGTTTCGCTTGCCTTCGCAGGTGGATCTGGAGCGATTGCGTTTGCCGGAGCCACCGGAGAATTTGTTGCGCCCTTTGGCTGGCGAGGCGCATGGTGGGCAGATTGTCATCACTGCCCATGGGGCACGTGTTGAGTTAGATGACTCGCTGCGGCAAAAAGGTGTCATCTTTACCGATTTGCGCACCGCGGAGCATGAGTATCCCCATTTGGTGGAGCATGTCCTGGGGCAGATCGTGCATCCGGAGGAAGGCAAATTTGCTGCGCTGGCCGGCGCGCTAGCCCAAACGGGCGTGTTTATTTACATTCCACCTGGTGTGCAGGTTGAAAAGCCTTTGCATAGCATCCTCTGGGGAGCAGGGGTGAATCTCGCGTATATAGATCATATCCTGGTTTGGGTGGATCGTGGCGCATCCTTGACGTATGTTCATGAATCCGCCTCTCACACTGAGGCAGATGGACAGGCGTTTCACGCCGGTATTGTTGAAATACTGGTGGATGAAGGTGCCAATTTCCGTTTTGTAGAACTTCAATCCTGGGGCGAACATGTGTGGAATTTCAGCCACGAGCGAGTGCGCGTCGAACGCGAGGCAAACCTGGATTGGATCTTTGGCGCGATTGGTAGTCATCTGACTAAAAACTTCTCCGAACTCGACCTTGCTGGTCAGGGAGCTTCAGGTAGGATGTCGGGTTTCTACTTCACGGATGGCGTTCAGCATCTAGATCATGACACTCAACAGAACCACCTGGCGCCGCACACCACCAGTGATCTGCTATTCAAAGGCGCGTTGCGCGATAAGAGTCGTTCGGTGTGGCAAGGGATGATCTATGTTGCACCGGGTGCCCAGAAAACCGATGGGTATCAGGCCAATCGCAATTTGGTGCTCAGTAAACAGGCGCGCGCCGACTCGATTCCGGGTCTGGAGATTATGGCAGACGATGTACGCTGTACACATGGAGCAACGGTTGGTAAAATAGATGCTGATCAGGTGTTCTATCTGCGCAGCCGGGGCATTCCCTACCGTGAAGCAGAACGATTAATCGTTGAAGGATTTTTTGATCCGATTATGCAACGCATCCCCTTTGAAGGCGTGCGAACGCGCTTCCAGGATGCGATTATGGATAAAATGGGTTGATCCGATCCGCCGGGCAATAAATTTGCAATTACTTCATTATTGCCCGGCGACAAAAACCACAAGGAGGCTGGAGGAATAGACTCCGAAAATTCAGCGAGGCGGTAAGCAGTCGGCTCGCTATTGGTATTTGTGAAAAAAAAGAGAAAATTTCCATCCAGAGATATTCTATCTATAGTTGGATGGATAAAAGTCAGGAGGTAAAGTTGTCAGGGCTACACTTCACTTCTTCGCCAGATCGAGAAGAAATCTATCGCGTTGGTGATCATGTGGAAGTCTTGTGCGATCACGAGGACAATGGCGGTCGCATTCGCGATTGGCTGATCGGGACAGTTGTTCAAGTGGATCAAAAGATGGTTGCTGTCCAATTCCAGGATAATGTCTATTTGACGGATGGATGGATGGTTCCTGATCATGTGCTGTGGTGTCCCAAGACGTCGCCGAATATTCGCAAGCCGGTGCGCCGACGTCGGAAAATCAAACCGCAAGGGCGAGCGCCGAGAGCCGTGGTGAGCGTCGAAGATGATAACGAAGACTAAACGGCTGGATGTCGCTCGAGTGCGGGCGGATTTCCCCATCCTTTCACGGCATGTCCATGATGGGGTTCCGCTGATTTATCTAGATTCGACCGCCACCAGTCAAAAGCCACAAGCGGTGATTCAGGCAATGGACGATTTCTATCACTCGTCCAACGCCAATATTCACCGCGGCATCCATGTATTGGCAGAAGAGGCGACTGCGCTGTACGAGGCTGCCAGAGAGAAAGCAGCGCGTTTCATTCACGCGCCTTCTGCGCGGCAGATTATTTTTACCCGCAACGCCACCGAGGCGATCAACCTGGTGGCGTACAGTTGGGGCCGGGCGAACCTGGAAGCCGGCGATGTGGTTGTATTGACCGAGATGGAACATCACTCCAACCTGGTGCCTTGGCAGATTCTGGCCGCAGAAAAGCATGTGCGGCTGGAATTCATCCCTGTGGGCGAAGATGGTCTGCTGGATTTGGGCGTTTACCGAACGTTGTTGGAAATGCAGCCCAAATTGGTAGCTTTTACCCACATGTCGAATGTGTTGGGAACCATCAACCCTGCAGCGGAAATGGTTCAGTTGGCGCACCAAGCCGGCGCGATCGCCTTGATTGATGGGGCGCAATCAGTGCCGCATTTTCCGGTGGATGTGCAGGCATTGGACGTTGATTTTCTGGCGTTTTCCTCGCATAAAATGTGCGGTCCCACCGGCATTGGTGTATTGTATGGCCGCAAAGAACTTTTAGAAGCGATGCCGCCATTTTTAGGTGGCGGAGACATGATCAAACGCGTTTATTTACGCTCCTTTGCCCCCAATGAAATTCCGTATAAATTCGAGGCCGGTACGCCAGCAATTGCTGAGGCTGTAGGATTAGGCGCAGCGATTGATTATCTTCAATCGGTGGGGATGGATGTCATTGCCGAGCATGAACAAGAAATCATCGCCTACGCTTTAGAGAGATTAGAGGAGGTGCCAGGGGTGAAGTTGCTTGGTCCTACCGCGGAGCATAAGGGGGGGGTCGCGTCGTTTACGCTGGTAGGTATTCACCCCCATGATGTCTCACAAATCCTGGATACACAAGGGATCGCCATCCGCGCCGGCCACCATTGCGCGATGCCCTTGCATGAAAAATATGGCATACCAGCCAGCGCTCGGGCTAGCTTTTATCTCTACAATACAAAAGAAGAAGTTGATAAATTGGCGGAATCGTTATATACGGTGCGCCGCATCTTTGGCATATAAAAATCATGGATGACCTATATCGCGAACTGATCATTGACCGCTATAAAAATCCGCAATATCGAGGATCATTAAATCCTCATGACATTGCATTTGAAGATGATAACCCGTTGTGCGGCGATCATATCCGCGTTGAACTTCGTGTAGATAAAGACGGGGTCGTTCAAGAGGCTGCTTTTGATGGACATGGTTGCGCCATCTCTCAAGCTTCAGCGGATCTTTTGATGGAATCGGTGGTGGGAAAGTCTCTGGATGAGGTTAAGGCACTATCTAAGGATGATGTTCTATCCATGCTTGGCTTGGAGCTTGGGCCAGTGCGTTTGAAATGCGCGCTGTTATCGCTCAAGGTGCTCAAAGCCGGAGTATATGGATTAGGCGAAGCCAGCGACGATCTTGTTGAGTAATGGGGGGCTATGTACAATTACCTGGAAATCGAGCCATCAAAAGTTGAATACATTCCAGTTGGACAGGCGGCAGATATCCCCCCTGGCGAGCGTCTATTCCTGGAGATAGACGGACAACCGATTGTGATCTTTAATATCGCCGGAAAATTGTTTGCTATCGCTGATCTATGTAGCCATGATGACGGTCCGTTGGGAGACGGCGAGTTGGAGGACTTTGAGATCATTTGCCCGCGTCACGGGGCGCGGTTTGATGTTCGCAATGGAAAGGTGCTTTCTTTGCCCGCGGTGATAGACATTCCTGCCTATCCTGTTCGGGTGGTGGATGGTCAGATTGAGATTGGCCTGCCTTTAGAGGAGTGAGTTACTCTGGCTCAGTCTTTCCGCCCCATGGCGTAAAAAGTGGGGACATAAAGAATGCGCTCGCCGATTTCATGAGCGCTCCGATCTATCTCGCGCAAGGTGGATAATTCATCTGGCGTAAGCCAGCCGCGCAGGTCGTCTTCTAACACTTCCCACTCTTGTTGCCAATCTGCCGCGGCGTGTTGAACCTCCCACTCGCCGCCCAACACGCCGGTCACAATCTCGTGCAGCTCTGCAGCAATGAAGAGCGCGGCCAGACGACGACCGAGGCGCGTTTCCGCGCCCTGTTGTCGCAACGCTTCCTCTTGCATATGACCGATCTCAGCCAGTGCTTCGGGGTAATCAATACGTCCGCCGTAATCTGGCTCTGCGAGCGCCAGGACCCACCCTCCTTGTCGTGTGATGCGAGTCATCTCTTTCACCGTCAACAGCGGATTTTTCACCCATAGCAATAAAAAGTGACAGAATACGATGTCGAAGCAACCATCGGGAAAGGGGAGGGCATGAGCATTTGCCTGGATCAGATGCGCGGGCGGTGCATTGTGCGCTGCGAGTGATAGATAGGTATAATCCAGGTCCAGGCCAAAAACCCGGCGGGAATTTGTCTCCTGGATCATTACATGAAGCACTGCTCCGGTGCCACAGCCAATTTCCAGAATTCGGTCGTCTTCTTTTAGCCCGACGCGTTCGAATAAGTATTGGCGCAGACTGGCTGTCCATTTAGCTTGCTGACTGAAGCGGGTGTGCCAGGCGTGTGCATCCATGAGGGCAAATTCGCTGTTGGCGTGCCATCAAAGCGAGCGCCAGCATCCGGGTGTGAAAATCCGCCCACTAAGCTGGCGCAGCTTGTTTGCCAAAGATTTGGGCAAAATTATCCCTGAGCAAATTTCCCAAGATACGAGGATCGCCTTGCGCGGGGCGAACATCTCCATCTGGCTCAACATACAGCCAGGCGCGGCCCGCCCCTTCGATTTTTGCGTCTTCAGATTCCAGAGCTACAGGGTGCAGCGCAGAATAGGGAGTGGGTAAATTCCAAACCAGATCTAAGTTGGCAACAGCGACTTTTTGCCGGGCAAAATGGAGCGCGTCGACATAGGCCGCATCAGATGCGCTTAGCGAGATATGTTGAACGCCCATATTTGCCAGGCGTTGGATAATTGTAGTAATTTGCTGGCGGTCGTCATTTGTCACGGTGATGTGGACGACGACATATAGATCTTCAACTAGAGCGTTGCCCACTGCTTGCCAGGATTGCTCGTTTTCGGGCTGCAACACTAGCAGGAGGTGATCCAAACCGGCTTGCAGCAACTTCCCTAAGTATATTTCATCTGCCAGGCGCAAACCTCCGGTCAACAAGCCGCTAACCTGCCCTAATTGTTCGGCGTGAGCAACCAGAGCTGGCAGATCATCCCGCAAAGTGGGTTCTCCGCCAGTGAAGATGACATGAGGAACTCCAGCCTGCCATGCCTTGTCCAGAATGGAGCACCATTCGTCGGTGGTCAATTCGCGCGCTACTCGTTCGATAGGCGCCGCTTCGACAGGCTGGTCTTCTGGTAGACGATAGGTCAGAGCGCAGTCCAACCGATAGGGGGCAGAGATTTCCCCAGAAAATGGTTTTTGACGTTCGAAATCCAGATAAAGGACAGGATCTACATCTTGCGTCGTGGCAAGGGTTTGGATGCGCTCCGATAGCAACTCGTAGTCGCGCCGCGCTTGATCCGGCTGCACCTGGTAACGCGCTGCCATCTGACGAGCGACTTCGTCCGCCGGGACATTCTTGACAAGATAATAGGCATATTCAGCAGCGGTCTGATTTAAGTGCAAGACCACAGTGGCGTTGATGATTAACACCCCGCTGCCATACTCTTCCAGGCGCAAGTGCAAACGGTAATTGCGTGGGTCATCAGGGGGTGATTGATAATGGTATATACCTGCTGGAATAGGATGGACTGGCGTGAATAAGCGTTTGAAAGGTCTCAGAATAGCGGTCATAGCAGCCTCGTTTACTCTTCCAGAGCTAGACGGAGCAGCGGACAACCCCCGCCGCATTCGGCTAGCAGTATGCAATTGTGACATTTATCGGCTAGATTGCGACGCTCGCGCAAGTGGGTGGAAAGTTCATGGTTCCAGATCGAATCCCAGGCATCGGTGAGCAAATTCCCCAGTTGATGATAGTACGATTGACAGGGAATGACGCCGCCGTCGGGTTCTATACACATGTTGTAGAGAGCGGCGGTGCAACCTTTGACGCCCAACTCCAGGGCAGCCGGGTCAAAGTGACAATATTGCGTTGGGGTGTACCAGATCAGGCGTTGGTTATTTTGGGCAGTGATCTGTTTTGCCACCTCTAACAAAGGCGAAAGTTCCTCCTCACCGAGTCCAGTGCCGCATGTTACACCTTTACCCGAATAAATCAAGGCATTCAAACCTACTGTTGGAACTCCTAGAGAAGCCAGGAATTCAAGCGTTTCGCCAATCCATGGCGCGTTGTGGCGCAGCATCGTCGTATTGGTCATTAAAAACAATGAACTGTCCAATGCATTTTGGATGCCGGCCACAGTCTGACGCCAAGCTCCGCGACAGTTGACCATGCGGTCATGTATTTGTGCATCGTGAGACTCAAGGGTGATTTGCACATGGTCTAACCCGGCTTCGACCAAAGTATCCAGATAATGGCGGTCGCGCAAACGACGACCGTTGGTATTTAAACCGGTGATCTGACCATTCATTTGTGCATGTCGAATCAATTCGGGTAGGTCTTCTCGCAGTGTAGGCTCTCCGCCGGTAAAAACCACGTGCGGAATGCCAATCTCCCACAATCGGTCGAGAATGGCTTTCCATTTTTCAGTCGGCAGCTCTGTAAAGTCGCGCGGTCGGGCGTTATAACAATGGCTACAGTCGTTATTGCAGCGGTAGGTGATGGCTAAATCCATGCGATAAGGAGCGGACGGCCGCGCCGAAAATGGGGCGGTGATTTCCAGCTCTAAATCATGCACCGGGCATGCGCCATCAGGTCGCGTCAGCTCTTCAATTTGATGGGCGATTTGGCGAAAATCCTGTTCAGCTTGTTGCCGATCGACACGATAGCGACGAGTCAATTCGCGAACC
The DNA here is from genome assembly GCA_020724505.1 of Anaerolinea thermophila. Lineage (GTDB taxonomy): Bacteria > Chloroflexota > Anaerolineae > Anaerolineales > UBA4823 > RBG-16-57-11. Next base: position 5,540 of record DYGV01000024.1, on the reverse strand, counting down.
GCCTGCGCTGGTGTTTGTCCATCCAACGCCAGCTTAGCCATGAGTGCTGCGGAGGGGTTGAGATGTACTACTCGATTGGCATTCACCAGCAATAAGCCGCTACCATCAGCGTCTAAGCGTAGGTGGATACGCGAACGCTCGCCGGGTTTCTGGCGGTCGTAATAGTAAAGCTTCGGCGTGGCCGCCTCGTTGGCAACAGGCTTCGATCGGATTTGTTGAAGCCATTTCATAGATTGATCCTAACGTCCGCCACCTGCACAGGCGCAGGCGCAACCGGCACAAGCGCAGGCGCAGGCGCAACCACCGCCCCCAAAACCGCCGGAACTGCGGGTTGTCGAGGGTGGTGGGGGAGGGTTGGTGCGGTTTGTGATCCTGCTGGTGAAATCTGTGACGTTGCCGATGACACTGCTGGAGAAACTCTGCACGCCGCGCACCATCGAAGCCGCAAAGGCAGAGCCAGGCAAGCTGGGCAAGGAAAATCCTCCCCCTGGTGCTCCGCCGGAACTGGATGGCGTGGGGATAGTTTGACGACCAGCAGATGTAGAGGGTCGGAAAGTCGGATCGTAGCGTCCCCACCAATGGGGTACAAAGACCGGGCCGGTGAATACACGACGAGTGCGGTCGTCGTAATCCCGATCCAGCATGGTCCATTCCATGTATTTGTCGAAAGCTTCCATGCGCACTTCAGGGGTTTGTGCGTTCTCGACCTGTTTCCAGGCGCGTTCCATAATGTCTTTATAATAAGCGATCGTTTCTTTTCGGCTAAAGCCTTTCATTTTGTTGGATACGCTCTTCACCAGGTCAATCATCATGTTTTGTAAATCGGCGCGGCGCTCGCGCATGGAGGTTTTTTGAAATGCACGCAAGAAATCTTTTTCATAATCAAACAACTCCACTGGCACGGGTTGAATGGCTTTGATTTCTAATGGGTCCTGTTTGATCACCTCAGCCGCGCCTTTCTTCACCAAGCCAAAAAGGATCATGGTCAATACCTTGTCTAGAGGTTGTTCCATCAAAATAGCGGCTTCGACGGCGGTAAGGCCGCGTTTGATACCTAATCCTTCGATGGCGATCTTGGGTGGCAAATATTGGAGTTTCCGTTGCGCCGCAGACCGGCTGGCGGCGTAGAAGATGCCGGCGAATATGGCGATAATACCCGCAAAGCAGATACATGAGCTCAACGCGCCCGGATCAATGCCCAACGTTTCAGAAATGGTTGGATTTACAACCACTCCGGCTGGCACATATTGCGCCGGAAAGGAGGCGCCAAACTTGTATTGCTGATAACCCAGAGCAGCAGGATTTCCCCATGTATAGGTGACGTGCCCCTGATCATCTATGCCGGTCAGTGGTTCTATGGAAAATCCACTGGGGCTGGTGTGCCAGCGCGGCTCCTCCGGTTTGACTCCCGGCGGCAGATGGAAAGTGACGGTCATATTCGTCTTCCCTTGCACGTATTCTTTGCCGAACCAGGTGGGGGAAAACTCTAAACTGGCGTAGTTTGGGTCCTTCGAATCGGTGCGCAGCCAGGGATCAATCTTGGGAATAAAGACCCTAACTCGCCCTTTACCTCCGGGCGGGATAGATCGGCTACCCATTACGACGGCAAAGCCTGCGCCGCTGCCTTGATAATCCGCCGCCGAGACTTTGACCGGCGTCCCATTTACCTGGGCAGTAACGCCTTCCATCGAAAAGCTACGGTTGGGCATACCAATATCTACGTAGTCAATGGGATGCGCGCCCGGCGCGTTGGTGAAGGCGAATTCGTATAGCAGCGAGACGCTGCCATCCTGATTGATGTACACATCGGCGCGTAATTCATCCAGAGAGAAGAGATAACTTTGAGCAAAAACGCCGGCTGGCAGCAGAGACAAAATGATTAAGATTGCCAGGGAAAACCATCGCGCTTTCTTCATAAGCCCTCCCGCTTTACCTGTCATCAAAACGCCCAGGTATTTTCGGAACCAATCCGTGATCTGCAAATATCTTTGTTGGGAACATCCAGGCTGGGTTCACCATTTTGGCTCTTCGGTGAGCTGATATGTTGTATTACAGTACGGACAGGTGACAACCGGCGCGCCGGCTACCATCTTGATGTTCTCCATGGTTAGAGCGCCGCCGCAAGATTTACATTTCATCTGGTCAACGCTTACATTCGCGGGCAGGTCAATGTTCAGCGTGACATTCTGGCCGGGCGCGCCAGTTCCAGCTTTTTGCCGCTGAGCAAACCAGATCAAAGCTAAACCGACGCCAACGCTCATCGCGCCAACAAAAATCCACCCATCCGGCGCGGTTGGGTCGAATGCGCCCCAAATAAATAAAACGCCAAAGAAAATCAAAATCGCGGCGACAATATATAGGATGATTTTCATGCTCGCCTCCGCTCATAGTGTAATAGTATTACGCCGGTTGTGCAAATGATTTTTATCCTGAGTTTGTCACGATTGGTTTGCTCAGATGGTACAATAAAAATGTCAATCATATATACGATGCAAAGCCGGGGAAGTTGTAGGTTTTGTTGATTAGGTCAATCGTCAGGCAAATAATGTGTCTTAGAGAAAGGAAGATAAAACATGAAAGGCGACGAAAAAATCATCTCAACGCTCAATGATCTGTTATCCGATGAGTTGACAGCCATCAATCAGTACATGGTGCATTCCGAAATGTGCGCGGATTGGCGTTATGAAAAACTGCACGAGGCGGCTGAAAAACGCGCAATAACTGAAATGCGCCATGCCGAAAAGCTGATTGGGCGGATCATATTTCTGGAAGGCATCCCTGTTGTTAGTAATCTAAAAAAGATCAACATCGGCGCGGATGTCCATTCCCAGCATAAAAACGACGCCGCAGCGGAAGCCGACGCCATTCGAGCGTATAACGCGGGTATCCGCCAGGCAGTTGAGTTGGGCGACAATGGCACGCGAGAGTTGCTTGAGGCAATCCTCAAAGATGAAGAAGACCACCTGGATTGGTTGGAAGCCCAGCTTGACCAAATTGAACAGATGGGCATTCAAAATTACCTGGTTGAGCAGGTAGATTAATCGAAAGAATGCCAAAAGCCTCAGCATTCTTTGCACTGGCTATCCTTGTTTTAACTTCTTGTCATGGATTGGCGGTTAGCTCGTCGGCTACCGCCAATCCATTGCCTATATTAACCCCCACCCATGTCAAACCTTCGCTAATCCCAAGAGATACATCTGTCTCAATCGAACCTCCTGCATCGGCTACTCTCGCTCCAACTACAACGCCAACGATAATCAGCAGCCCAACTCCACAAATCGAGCAAATGTTGTTGCAATTGATTAATTCTGAAACATGGCCCATCCGTGGTTTGGATCAAGATCGAGTTGTTGCATGGGAAGCGTTTGCACGACATGTTGGTGAGTTATCCAGCGACGAGCTTACTTTGGCGCAAGATCTGCTCTTGCAATGGCGTACTCTACAAGAGGCGGCGCAAATCGCGCTTGTGCCAACCCAATTGAGCGTGAGCTACCGCGTCGCTGAATTTCGCCATGAAAGCGGTGAAACTCATTTGGTTTTATATGGGGTTGTTGAAAGCGGCCAGGAGGAGGAAAATGGCGAGCAATTATTTCTTGTTGCCCGTGATCGCCGGGATAGAATCGCTGGTTTAGTCGCCGCGCCTCTCATTAGCGGGTTACGGCAACGCATCAGTTCTGATGGGCGGTACGTGGAATATTTTGATCCGAAGAAAGGTACCGTTTTGCTTTACGCTGATGCACGTAAGCTTGAGATGGGTTATGGCAAAGAAGAGGCGCTCAAGAAACGTCTGGATGAACTGTATCGCAAAAATCACCCTTATGTTATCGCCTCGCTTTATCCACGCTATTTCTTCCCTGTTCAAGATGTAGAGGCCAGTTTCTATACGCTGGAAGAGTCGCTCAGTTATTCACAAATCTTACAAATGAATGAAGCCTTCGCGTTATACTCCAGGCCTAAGCTTGAACCACTTAAAAGGGCTTTCTTTGGTAAAAACACCTCTGTTATTATTGTGGAGCGGCTGCCCATCGCGGTTGGTCTGACTTATTCTGGCACAGGGGTTGTTGAATTAGATCGTAGGGATTTATTTGGCAACTAGTATTATCTGGCAGAAGTGCTCGCCCATGAAGGGTCGCATGTCTTACAAGGCCGCTTGACAGGCAAGGGGGATGAATGTCAGGAAATTCTGCGCCGAGAAATCGGCGAGGCAAAAATACCACCAGACTTTTGGAATTGGACGGCGGAGGAGCTTATCTCTAATCTGCGTGATTTGCGTATCGGCGCGTATCATGTCTCCCTTTGGATGCTTCATCAACTTGGCATCCAAGGGCGAGAAATTCAGATCTTGCAAGAGATAATCCGCACTGGCAGTTATAACGGGGTTTCGGTGACTCCGTTTTGTAAAGAATAGACGCCTATTCGCCGATGATCTTAACCAGCACGCGCTTGCGCCGACCACCGTCAAATTCACCGTAGAAGATCTGCTCCCAGGGTCCGAAGTCCAGCCGGCCGTTGGTAATCGCGACGACCACCTCGCGACCCATCACCTGGCGCTTGAGGTGGGCGTCGGCGTTATCTTCGCCGGTGCGGTTGTGCAAGTACTGGCTCACCGGTTCGTGTGGCGCCAGGTTCTCCAGCCAGCGCTCATAGTCCTGGTGCAGGCCGGATTCGTCGTCGTTGATGAAAACGGAGGCGGTGATGTGCATGGCGTTTACCAGCGCCAGGCCTTCACGTATCCCGCTATCACGCAGGCATTCTTCGACCTGGGGGGTGATATTGATAAAGGCGCGCCGGCTGGGGATGTTGAACCATAGTTCTTTGCGATAGGATTTCATAGGTCACTTTCGTTTTTAGTATTTTGTGAGCGTCTTCAAAGATAGACCTGGCTACGCTCATAATATTATACCTTCGCTCAAGAGGTCGCGTTCCCTGAGATCCATACGAACGCTTAGTGGCGTTCTTTCGGTAAATTCGTAGTATTTCGCCCTCACCTCTTCCCCGAACCCCTTCCCTTCCCCCAATGTTGAGAGTGGTGAAGGGGCAGGGGGTAGGGTGAGGGACAGTTCAAAGACATAGCGAGAACACCACTAAAATTAGCCTCCCTTGAGTCACAAGGGAGGCCAGGAGCGATCCGTCTTCTAGGACGGAGGGGGCAATTTCCAGATTTTCCGCTCAGAAGATCTGTACAACCAAGTTCAAAATCAGACCAATCAGAGTCTGCGAGCCTGATGCAGCACCGCCAAAGCTCTCGCCGGAGCGATCGTCGTCATTGCCATTGTCGTCGTCTCCGCCTTTATCGTCATTGTTGTTGCCATCATGGTCGTCGTCATCATTGTCGTTACCATTGGCATTGCCGTGATCATCGTCATCATCGTTGTCATTGCCATTGGCGTTGCCATGGTCGTCATCATTGTCATTGCCGTTGGCGTTGCCGTGATCATCGTCATCATCGTTGTCGTTGCCATTGGTATTGCCGTGGTCGTCATCATTGTCGTTGCCGTTGGCATTGCCGTTATCGTCGTCATCGTCGTTGTCGTTGCCGT
>DYGV01000023.1 GCA_020724505.1 Anaerolinea thermophila | reverse complement strand
AATTCGAGCATCTGACGCAGTTTTTGCTGCATTTGCAGCGCTCGCCTCGCCTGCTGGGCGACGTCCCAACCAACCCGTCGTATCTCGGTTTCTTTTTGCGCCGCCGCGTCTATAAGCTGTCCAATTTGAGCCATCTCTTGGCGCAGACTTTTTACATCCCGGCGCAGAAAATACCACAAATACGGCGCGCCCATCATCACCCGCCAGCGAACCATGCTCAGGTCGTTGGCGCGCTGATTCAGCGCCGCCCTCCGAGCTTGCCAATCGAAGATCCGCTGCTCAATTTCGTCTAACAACGCCCATAAATCCTGCACATGTGAGCGGAAGGGCTCCTGTTCATCGGCGGCGAATTCCTGAGCGGCGATCCTGGATAGTTGCCGTCTGGCTTCTAACGCACGTCCATCGCGGCGCAATTGTTCTAGTTCGCTTTGGGTTTGTTTTTGCAAGGCACGCGTCAGGAGATACAGGCCGCCAATGGTCAAAAGTAAGACCAGCGGGACCAGGCAAATTTCATAGGGAAAGCCCGCCTGTGCCATATCTCCAAACAAGTGGTAAACAAGTTAAGCAATTCGCGGCCGGCTCTCAGCTCCGATCCCGGCATTGCACGCTGCTGATAACCGGCCGCCGAAAGGTGATGTTATTATACTAAAGCCGCTTCCATAATTTTTTGGATGCGGGAAATCATGCTGGCGGGGTCGGGGTGCAACCCTTCGATGAGCAACGCATTCTCATAAATTTGCTCAATTACTAGCGAAGCAAGCGGGTCTTCTGGAGGCATATTGTTTAGACGCACCAGGATGGCGTGACGCGGGTTCAGCTCCAGCACCTTTTTGGGCGGGGTGAAGTCTTTGTTCAGTAAGCGATACACGCGCTGCAATTCCTGGTTGGGTGCGCCCGCCGGGTCCACCAGGCGCGCCGGCGAATCCGAGAGACGTTCGGTCATACGCACATCTGCCACGCGCTCGCCAAGCTGGGCTTTGAAACGTTCCACCAAGTTGCTCTGGCCAGCGGCGTCCACGCCAGTCTTCTCTTGCTCGCCCTCTTTGGCATCTGCTTCTGGTGCTGGGAGGTCGGCGTTAGCAACATTAACGAGCGGAAAATCTTTATATTTGGTCAACCGCGCCAGCATGAAAGCGTCCACCGGATCGGTCAATAGAAGCACCGGATAGCCGTAACGCCGTACAAGATCCAGATGCGGCGAATATAGTGCTGAACGCTCGTCATCGCCCAACAAGTAGTAAATGTGTTTCTGCTCCGGTTTCATGCTTTTCAAGTAGTCATCCAGCGAAGACCATTGATTTGGATGCTCCGTGGTGCGGAAGCGCAGCAAAGGGTACAAACTTTCCGGTTCATTGGGTTCAATCGCCACGCCCTGCTTAATGTAACGAGCATACGCCTGCCAGAAGCGGTTATACTTTTCCGCGTCCTCCTCCGCCAGTTTTTTCAGCGTATCTATCACCTTTGAAGTTACCAGCTTTTTGAGATTGACCATCACCCGTGTGGATTGAACGGATTCGCGCGAAACGTTCAACGGCAAGTCTTCCGAGTCCACCACGCCTTGAACGAAAGATAGATATTCCGGCAGAAGGTCGCGGTTATATTCCTGGATAAGGACTTTGCGAGCGTATAACTTGAGGCCATCCTCTTTGCGCAGCGAAAACAGACTACGCTCAGGGCTGGCGGGCACGAACAGCAAGGCGTACATCTGAACCGGCGCGTCCACTACCATGTGGGCGTACGTCAGAGGCGGCTCGAAGTCTAAGGTGAGTTGTTTATAGAAATCCTCGTAGTCTTTCTTTTCTACCTCGCGCGGCGATTCCCGGCACAGAGCAGTCTGACGATTTGCCTGTTGTTCCTGCTGCCCAATAAAGATCGGGAATGGTACGAAATCCGAGTGCTTGCGCACGATTTCGCGCAAGCGTGCCTCTTGGGTGAACTCTTTGGCGTCGTCTTTCAACTTGATGATGACATCGGTGCCGCGTTCGGCTTTCTCGGCCGGCTCTATGCTAAAGGTGTCTGCTCCGGTGCAGAACCAGGCGGCGGCTTGAGCGTCTTTGCGATAGGAACGAGAAACCACACGTACCCACTCGGCTACCATGAAAACCGAGTAAAACCCCACGCCGAACTGACCAATCAGATCCGCGACGTTCTGGCCTCCCTGGCGAGCAGCCTGGACGAATTCACGCGCCCCGGAATGAGCAATTGTGCCCAGATTGGCGATCATTTCTTCAGCCGTCATACCCACGCCGCTATCCCGAATGGTCAAGGTGTTCGCTTCGGCGTCGGGGATCAAGCGGATCTCCAAAGGCGCGTCTGGGTTGAGCACATCGCGGTTGGTAAGCATCTCGAAATCCAGGCGGGTGAGGGCGTCGGAGGCGTTCGAAATCAGCTCACGCAAGAATATCTCCCGTTCTGTGTAAAGCGAATGGATCAAGATGTCCAGTAGTTGACGGGTTTCCGCTTTGAAAGCAATAGAGGCTGCGCCCGTAGAAGAAGGCGCATTCGGCGCAGTGTTCGAATTGGCTATATCTTCCATGAAATTACCTCCCGGTAAACTTGATCAGTCGCCCCCTAAATATACTCAACAATTATCAGAATTGTGTAAGAAGAGATAATAGAGACCGAGTTTCAATCGGGTGTGTCCCAGGGCGCTGCGCCGCTGGTCAATCCATCCAATGAGCGACGGATTGGCTCGCCCAGCTCCGGGATCACATCCGCCACAGCCGCCAACAGCCCGAAGCAGCCGGCGATCATCATATCTCCGAACGGGGTGGCAAAATAGGGGCGCAAGGATGAATTGCGCATCAGGTTGCGCCGCGGCCCGGTCACGGCAACACCGAACTCGCCCTCATCTAAAGAAAGCGGTTGGGGATGATAAATCAGCGCGCCATGCCCCTGATGGTCAAACACATCGCGGTGTGTGAGGCTACCATCCGCCAGGGCAAGCAGCAAAGTCTCCAGTTGTTGCAAGGTGAGTAAGCCGGTGTGATGTTCAAATACCCCCTCAATCCCGCTAAGGCCCAAGCGGAAAGCTAATGTATGGAAGTTGCCTACATTAACGATCTCCACCCGCTGCCGTTGTCTCACAAGGGGATCGAATGTAGCGCCTAAAACCGCCGCTGGCGCAGTATCCATCACCACCAGAGGAACATCGTCTAACAAACCGGAGCGCCGCCTCGCCGACTGCACCACGGCCTGGAGACGGGTCATGATCGGTGGTATCTCCTCGGCTCGATAAGCAAACGCCGTTAGGCGGTTCTCCGCCCGGATGCGCTCATCCAGGTAATCGAAGCGAAACTGCCGGTCGGAATAATCGGGGGGCGAGTTGCCATGATCGAAGACTGCCACCGCTGCCGCTGAAAGCCCTTTGAGCGAAACGCCAAAAAGCTCCAATGCCTGGGCAATTGCCTCTATGTCGAAATCGCGTAACTCCAATTGCAACACCGAATCGGGCAGTTGGTCGGCTTCGTCTTCCGAAATCACGGTGATGCCGCTGGCCTGCACCACTTCCAGGTCATCGTTGAAAGAGCGCGCCGCCTCCGGCGTAGCGTACACTGCCAGACCGGCGCGGAGGTGTTCCTCCGCCGCCCACTGACTGGGTCCGCCGCCCATGGTGACACCGCGCAGCGCCACCGCCTGACGCCGACGGGTGGCTTCTTTTATCCGCCGATTTACGATCATCGTCGGGGAAGGCACAATCAGTTTAAATCCGTTCTCAAGATCCAGGCGAGAGTCGTATAAAAAGATGTCCTGTGTGCCAGTGCCAACATCTACAGTTAAAATTTTCATGCTCTTTCAACCAAACCGGTCCGATTTCGGTGGAACGAGTTTACCACCAACCTGCTCGGATTTGAAGAGCGCGCCTTGACACATTGCACGGCTTGGGTATAATCCCAACACAAATTGATCTTTTAGAAAGATTTGCGCGGAGAAAAGTAACCGTCAACCCTTTCCAGAGAGCCACCGGTGGTGCGAGGCGGCAAGGATGGGCGGCGAATTCCACTCCGCCGGCCGGGAGTTGTTCTCCAACAGGTCAATCGTCTTCGCAGGGGCGGCGCAATGGTGTTCTCTCGCCGCCGTAAGAAGACCGGGGCTGCCCGTTAGCGCGCACGAGAGGCCATTCTCCGCGAATGGCGAAAGCAGGTGGCACCACGAGCGCCCCCCTCGTCCTGCAGGACATGGGGGGTAATTTCATTATTTTGAACGGAGGTGCAACCATGTTAGACATCAATTTGATTCGCGAGGAGCCGGATCGAGTACGCAAAGCACTGCAAGCGCGACAGATGGATGCCGCGCCGGTGGACAGCGTTCTGCAACTGGACGAGCAGCGCCGCGCTTTGATCCAGGAAGTGGAAGCGCTGAAAGCGGAGCGCAACGCGGTTTCAAAAGAGATCGGGCGGATCAAGGACGCAGCGGAGCGCCAGGCGAAGATCGAAGCCATGCGCCAGGTCGGCGAGCGTATCACGCAGCTCGATGAGCAACTGCGCCAGACCGAGCAGGAATTGAACGATCTACTGGCGACGTTGCCCAACCTTCCCGATCCGCGCGTGCCATATGGCAAAGATGAAGGTGAAAACGTGGTGGTGCGCGTCCATGGGGACCTGCCCGAGTTCGACTTCGAACCCAAACCACATTGGGATCTTGGCCCCGCGTTGGGCATCATCAACTTCGAACAAGGGGTGAAGATCACCGGATCACGCTTTTACGTGCTAAGCGGCGCCGGCGCCCGTTTGCAGCGCGCTCTGATCGCCTGGATGCTTGACCTGCACATTCGGCAGGGGTATACCGAAAAATACACCCCCTTCATGGTTAAAGGGCAGACATTGTTTGGTGCCGGCCAATTGCCCAAGTTCACCGACAATCTGTATCGCGACCACGAGGAAGACCTGTGGATGGTGCCCACTGCCGAGGTGCCTCTCACCGGCCTGCACATGGATGACATCCTGGAAGAGGCGGACCTCCCGCTGTTCTACACTGCTTATACCCCGTGCTTCCGCCGCGAAAAGATGAGCGCCGGACGAGATGTGCGCGGCATCAAGCGCGGTCATCAGTTCGATAAGGTAGAGATGTATATCTATTGCAAGCCAGAAGAATCGGACGCCATGCTGGAAAAAATGGTTGGAGATGCCGAGGAGACCTGCCGCTTGCTGGGATTGCCTTATCGTGTCAAGCAGTTATGCACCGGCGATCTGGGATTTGGCGCGAGCATTACTTATGATATAGAAGCGTGGGCGGCGGGCTGCCAGGAATGGCTGGAGGTGTCGTCGGTCTCCAACGTGACCGATTTTCAGGCGCGCCGCGCCAATATTAAATACCGGCCGGCGGAAGGCGGCAAGGCTCGCCTGGTACATACGCTGAATGGTTCGGGGCTGGGTATGCCGCGCACATTAATCGCCGTGCTGGAAAACAATCAGCAAGCCGACGGCTCGGTGGTCGTGCCACAGGCGCTGCTGCCTTGGATGGGCGGGATTGAAGTGATCCGCCCAGAGTGAACCGCATTGGCTGAGTCTTGCCCGATTGGATAATCTGTGAACGAAGTCTTCAACTTCTTGGGAGTATGGCTGATCCAGTTCTTGATGCTGGTCGGACTGCTGGGGTTGGTCTTGCCGATTTTCCCCGGTTTATTGGTGATGTGGCTGACTGCCCTGGCTTATGGCGTGGTGTACGGGTTCAGCTCGGTGGGCGTGGCGATCTTTGTGGTGATCAGCGTGCTGGCTTTGGCAGGTTCATTGGTGGACAATGTGTTGATGGGGGCCGGGGCGCGGCAAGGGGGCGCGTCCTGGGCTACCATTCTAATCGCCATGGCGGCTGGGGTCGTCGGCACGTTGCTTTTCCCGCCCATCGGCGGATTGATCGCTGCGCCGGCCGCGGTGTTGCTGCTCGAATATTACCGCTTGCGGGACTGGAATAAAGCCTGGCAGGCGCTGCGCGGCATGGCGACGGGCTGGGGGTTATCTTTCGTTGCCCGTTTTGCAATCGGGCTGGTCATTATGGTGTTATGGTGGGTGTGGGTGTGGAAGGGTTAACGCATTCGCGTTATTCGGGCGTAAAGAACGCCATGCCCACTCCCATTCGTTCCAGCCCTTCGCCAGCCCAATATTCCAGCAGAGCCGAATCTTCGTCTAGAGCGTTGAACAGCGCTGGAATTGCACGCTTGTCTCGCAAGGTTGCCAGGGCGCGCGCCGCCGCCAGCCGCGCCGCGTGCCTCCCGTTTTGCAGCGCATCCAGGAGGGCCGGAACGGCCTCGCCGCCGATCGCCGCCAGAGCGTCTCCCGCCAGGCGCGCGGTCAATCCATCTGCATCATTGAGCATTTCCACCAACCGAGGAATCGCCTGCGGGTCAGGATGAGAACGCAAGCCCAACGCCGCGCAGCGGCGCACCTCTGGGTCGGCGTCGTTCAACGCCTGTGTGAGAAGCGATGGAACGCGCCCATCATCAAGCTCGCTCAGCGCCCGCACCGCCCACCAGCGCGTCTCTACATCTGGCGAGGCTAGCAAAGCGGATAGCGCTTCCAGCAAGGCTTCGCCTTGTTCGCTTTGCAACGCCGCCAGGCGCTTCGCCGCCGCCTCAGCCCGCGCTTCGTCGCCGCTGGTTAGCTCCGACAGTAGTTCCTCCAGGTTTTGCGCCATGGTCGGTAGATAAGCCATGTGGAGCGCTCAAGATCGGCGCGGCTCAGGCGTTGGGCGGCGGAATGGGCAAGTCCTCCACTCGCGTCTGCGCCCATTTATCCCCTTCGTCAATCAGCATAACCGGGATGTCATCTCGCACTGGGTATTTCCTCCCGCAATCTCGGCAGATAAACCAGGATTCTTTATAGAAGTCCAGTAATCCCTCTTTTTCGCGGACGCAAGCCGGACAGCGTAAGATTTCGAGCAAATCTTTGTTGACCATCGTTACTCCCTATGAAAACAAATTGATGTTTTGCGAGACGCGTCTTGCTTTATGGATTCACCCTGGGTTTACGGCGGTTCGGCAATTGCGTGCCGGGGCCGTATTGATATACATCGCCCCAGGGTAAGTAATGGGTGATAAACGTGTCGGTAAAAAGCACCTGCCCATCGCGATAAACTGTGCGGGTGACCGTCACATCGGCGCCTTCGGCAGCCCAATCCACCTGCACGATCTCGCCTTCAGCCAGTTCCGGGTTCTCCTCATACACCGGCTCCGGCGGATCAACGATGTTTTGCGGCCCGGTAGTTTCCCATTCCACGCGGCGACCATCGGATGTCGAATAGAACTTCCAGGTCAGGCTGCGCGAGTTGGGGCGGAAATAGGTTTCCATCAACAGCCAGTAGGGCGTATCGTTGACGAATTTGAAATCTACCACCGGCACAAAAACTGTGGCGTCCAGGCCGGCCAGATTATCATCATGTCCGGTGGCGGTTTGCTCATAATATCCGACGCGATAGGCGTGAGGGTGGCGTTCGACAATGGGAAAACCGGCGAAGAAGGCGGCGCGGAACAAAGTGGTGCTGACCTGGCACACCCCACCGCCCACGCCTTTAATCGTGCGCCCACCATAAATGATCCAGGCTTCGGCGTAACCCGTATCCAGGCTGACGTTTCCCATCACACTGGCCATGGAAAAAACCGCTCCAGGCGGCACCAGCAGACCGTGGAAATTTGCCGCTGCCATCTCGATGTTCTGCAAGCGCTCGGCAGATGAGCCGCGAAAATAAGTGGTGTAAGAAATAATCTGTTCGCGGATGCCAAGCTGTTCTCCCGTGGCGTCATTTCCGACCTCCGGCTGTGTATATACCAGGGGCAGAGAAATGGCGCGTTGCCCGGCGGCGATCTGAGCATTGATAGTCTGGATTGCTGCGTAAACGTCCAGGCTGCGGCCAATGACCGCGGGTTTGATTAATTCCAGCAAGCGGGTGTCATCGTTGAAGATGAAACGGGCGTTTTCTGGCTGGCGGTTGATGCTGCCGGCCAGAGAATTCAGATAAGTGTACAAAGCCTCTTCATCCAGCGCCACCTGATATGTTGCGCTGTTTGAATTTTCCAGCCGTTGAATGGTCAACATGGCAGCCAGTTGTTCACGCGGTATCTCCCACGGGCCAGGGTCCCCAGCTGCGGCTTCCGGCAAGGTCAGGGTCAAGGGAGCGCTTAGGATGCGGCGCGCCGCCTCAGCCTGCTGGCTGGCATCCAAAATTGCCGGCGGGGTTTCTTGAACCACTAAGGGGATTACTCCATCCGATAAAGCGCGTAGTTGCTGTTCTAACGGCAACAGGGTGGCGGCGATGTCAACCTGCAGCCCGATTTGCCCCGGTACGGCGATCACCTCCAAACCGTTCACGCTGAGCGACGCATCGAGGGTCGGGCGATTGATCTGAGCAGCGATTTGCGCCAAATAGTCGTGCGCAAGGCTTTCGTCAAAGGTCAACGCCAGGGGTAAGTTTTCACCGGAATGCCAGGCGACCAGCCGCTGCGCCAGGCGTTTGAACGGGTTTCCACTGCGCCCCACCTGATAAGCCGCGCGGGCGTTGGCTTCGACGTTCATGCTCAACCCTAGTTCTTGCGGGCGAGCTACCCAGATTTGTTCCTGATACTGAAAGACGATTTTTCCCGTCTGAGGATAAGCGATCCTGGCTGCCAACAAAACCGCGGCTTCTTCTTCCGTCAGACCGCTGAGATCAATCCCAGCCACAGATACGCCGGGGTAGATTTTACCGGCGTAAGACAACCCGCTGCCCAACAAAAGCGCCAGCGAGAAGGTCAGAAATAACGCAAAGCCGCCCGCTGCAGACGCCAGCCATTGTAGGAGGATAGAAGCGTCAGATGATCGTCTGCGCTGCGTTACAGGATATACGGTCATGGCGAGTATTGTACCAAAGTTGGTGTAAAACGTCCTACAGGTTCTCTCGAAGACGAGTCTGTATGAACAAAAGCATACGGGACGCTTATCACCATCCGTAACCTTTTAGGACAATGTAGGTACGTTATAATACAACTCATTGACGGAACTCCCTGTGGATTGGTTTCGTCTTGTGTGCAAAGGAGAATTCATGCGCAGCCACCCAGAGAACTCGCCTGCACTCCGCGTTCGAACCTGGACGCGAAGCGTGCCCTTGCTGTTGATCGTCTTTACCATTGCGTGCGCCTTGCCTTTCGTCAGCAAACCCACGCCGACTCGCTGGTCCCCTTCGCCGACGCCCAGCCTGCCGCCCACCGCAACCCCCACACCGCAGCCGCAACCGCCGGCGCTGGTGGAGATTGACCCCCCGGTAAACGCCGAATTGCCCTTGAATGGGCCGATCACCTTGTATTTTAACCAGGATATGGATCGCGCCTCGGTGGAAGCGGCGTTGACCAGCCAGATGGGACCCGGCCTGGCGTTCACCTGGGTGGACAACTCGACGGTCATCGTCTATCTCAGCGCCCCGCTCCAGCCGGATTCGGAATTGAGCCTGATGGTCAGCGACAACGTGCGCTCGGCGCAGGGCAAACCGCTCTTGCAGCCCATCAGCCTGAATTATCGCACCGCGGGCTTTTTAGGGTTATCTCTAGCCTTGCCGGAGAATGGCGCGGTGGATGTGGACCCGACGGCGGCAGTGGTGGCTGCCTTTAATCGCCCCATCGTTGCATTAGGCGCAGATCCGGCTTCTTTGCCGCAGGCTTTCAGCCTGGAGCCGGCGGCGGAAGGCCGCGGCGAATGGTTGAACACCAGCACTTACGCCTTTTATCCCTCGCCCTCGTTGGAGGGTGGAAGACAATATACAGTGCGCATCAACCCGGATTTGAAAAGCGCCGATGGCGGACCGATGAGAGGCGAGACCTCG
Organism: Anaerolinea thermophila; assembly: GCA_020724505.1. Taxonomy (GTDB): domain Bacteria; phylum Chloroflexota; class Anaerolineae; order Anaerolineales; family UBA4823; genus RBG-16-57-11. The sequence continues at coordinate 26,439 of DYGV01000023.1, read as the reverse complement.
TGGAGTTTCACCACCTCGCGCCCGAGGCTGCTTTCCCTGGAGCCGGTTAGCGAAGTTCCCTGGCGGATAGACGCCCAAGTTGTTTTGCATTTCAACCAGCCTATGGATACCGCCAGCGTTGAAAGTAACTTCAGCTTGCTGGGGCCAAATGGCGAACCGACGCCTGGCAAAGCGAGTTGGGACGAGGAAGATACGGTTTTTACCTTTACGCCCGAAGCCCTGTTAGCGCGCGGTGCAACTTATACCGTCAGCCTGAATGGGCAAGCGCAGGGTCGTGGCGGTACGCCTATTGGCGATAGCTTCAACGCTTCGATCGTCACTGTCGCCCCGTTGCAGGTGATGAACACCGAGCCGGGCGCAGGAGTTTCGTTGGATCCGACCAATAACCTGGTGCTGTATTTCAGCGCGCCGATACAGGATCGAGAAGTGCTGCAGCACATCTCCCTGGAGCCGGCAGCGCCCAACCTGGACTATTATTGGGATGAATCGGTGTATGCACTGCACCTGCGCGCCGCTTTTGCTCCCAATACAACCTACACGCTGCGCGTCTCTGGATTGGTGGACGTGTGGGGCGGAGCTATGAGCCAGGAGTTTGTGCATACGTTCACCACTTCGTCGTTTCAGCCGAACATCAATCTGATTTCTCCCACCTCGACGATCTTCCTGACAGGGCAAGATCGCAGTTTGCAGGTGCAGGCAGTGAACTTGCCCAGCGTTCCTCTCTCACTGGGAGCGCTGCCGCTCAAAGATTTTCTCGCTTTGAATGGACCCGGCGGCTATGAGATGCAGGAGAGCCTGCAACGCAGAGAACGCCAAACCTGGGTGCAATCGTTGGATAGCCCTTCCGATCAGATGCAGGTGACAGAACTTTATCTGTCGCCGGAACGCGCTCCATTAAGCCCAGGTTTGTACTTCCTGAACTTCAATTTTGCGCAAGCGTCGGACCCTGCGTTGCGAAATATCTACGCCGGGCCATTTCTGCTGGTGGTAAGCAACTTACAATTGACCTTCAAAGCCAGCGCCACGGATGCGCTGATTTGGGCAATTGACCTGCGGGACAATTCGCCAGCCTCCAACGCGCCGGTGGTTCTATATAACGAGAGAGGCGATATACTGGCGCAGGGACAGACCGACGCTCAAGGCATCTACCGCGCAACCTACGCGCCGCTAGAGAGCATCTATCAGACGGTTACGGCGGTGGTCGGGCAGCCTGGAGAAGATCTGTTCGGTCTGGCGCTCTCCTCCTGGACTGCCGGCATTGAACCCTGGGATTTTGGCCTGCGCAGTGGAGGAAACCCACCCGGCTTGCGGGCTTATTTCTACACCGATCGCCCCATCTATCGCCCTGGGCAGACGGTCTTTTTCCGCGCCATCCTGCGCAATGCCAGCAATGGGCGCTACACCCCGCCGGAGATTGCTCGTTTACCGGTGACGATCGGTGGCGACGACGGACGAATATTGGCTGAATTCGAATTGCCCGTATCTGGCATGGGAACGGCGCATGGCGAGTTCGCCTTGCCCGCCGACGCAACGCCGGGGTACTATTCGATCAACACCGTGCTCGATCCGAATTCCTATCTGGGCTTTCAAGTTGCGAACTATCGCAAACCAGAGATCAACTTACAGGTCAGCTTTACCGAGGAGCAGATCCAGGCTGGCGACAAGCTCAACGCAGAGGTTCAGGCGCGCTATTTCTATGACGCCCCAGCCAACAACCTGGAGGCGCATTGGGCGCTCTACAGGACGCGCGCATTCTTTGATCTGCCCGGCTATCGGGTTGGGAAAGAGGACACATCCTGGTTAGATGCGTTCCGCTATCCGGAGTGGTTCACCAACCTGGGCGAGCTGGTGGACGAAGGTCAGGCAGTGACCGATTCAGAGGGCCTATTCTCGCTGGAATTCCCCACTCAGCCCACTGATGAACGCTATCAATATTCATTGGAAGTGACTCTTACCGATGAAAGTGGCTTACCGGTGTCGGCGCGCAGCAGCGCTCTGGTGAACCCCGACGCCTTCTACATCGGCGTTCGACCGGACACCTGGGTTGGTCGCGCCGGCGAGCAGGCAAGTTTCGAGGTTCTGGTTGTAGATTGGCAACAGAACCCGACTGGGGCGGACAACCTGCGCGCCGAGTTTCAGAAGGTCGTGTGGCAGCGCATTGACCCGCCGGCCAACCAGCCGTATGAACCGCCAAAGTTTGAGCCGCAGTACACACTCGTGAGCAGCACGGATTTCGCCGCCGATGCGCAGGGCAGGGCGCGGCTGGCGTTCACCCCCCCAGAGCCTGGCACCTACCTGCTGGATGTGTATAACCTGCAGGCGGGACAAGGCAAGGGGGCGCGCTCGCAATTCTTGTTGTGGGTGGGCGGCGCCGGCCAGGCGATCTGGCCGAACCTGCCCAACTCGCGCCTGCGCCTGGTGGCCGACCAAGCCGGTTATCAACCCGGCGACACGGCGCAGGTCTTTATCCCCAATCCCTTCGGGAAGACAGGCCAAGCCCTGTTGACCATTGAACGCAGCGTGGTGATGAAACATGAGATCCTCTCGATCCCTGCTGAAGGTTATAACTTGAGCCTGCCGCTGCCATCGGATTACGCGCCGAATGTGTATCTTTCCGTGACGCTGCTTGGCAGCAATGAGCAAGGCTTGCCGGATTTCCGCCAGGGCTATCTTAATATTCCAGTAGCGCCGGTCGAGCAGATATTACAGGTGCGCTTGGTCAGCGAACCGCAACGCGCTGCGCCAGGCGACGCAGTGACCTTCGATTTGCAGGTGACAGACGCCGCCGGCAATCCGGCGCAGGGCGAATTTTCGCTCTCGGTGGTTGACCTGGCCGTGCTGGCTTTAGCAGAGCCAAATTCGCCAGATATTGTCAGCGCTTTCTACGCCGAGCAGCCCATCGGCGTGCGCACCAGCCTGGCGCTGGCGGCCTATAACCGGCGGCAAATGATCCTGGCTGGCGGGTTGGGCGGGGGCGGCGGCGCGGAGGCGCCCCAGGTGGCGCGCGAGGAATTCCCCGACACCGCCTATTGGAACGCCGAAATCGTCACCGACGCCAACGGCCGGGCGCAGGTGCGTTTGAACCTGCCGGATACCCTCACCACCTGGCAGGTGGAGACGCGCGGCGCCACCCTGGATACACGCGTTGGTCAGGCGCAGACCCAGGTGATCGCTACCAAAGAATTGCTGATACGACCTGTGACGCCGCGCTTCTTTGTCGTCAACGACCATACTCAGGTTTCGGCCGTTGTGCAGAACAACACCGATGTTGAATTGCAAGTGGAAGCCTCGTTGCAGGCCAACGGCTTGCTTCTGGACGAGGCGAACCGCCAGACGCAACAAGTGAGCGTCCCAGCCCACGGGCGCGCTCGCCTGGAATGGTGGGGCGTGGTGCAGGACGTAGATCAAGTTGACCTGATCTTCTCCGCCCAGAGCGGTTCTTACCAGGATGCAACCCGTCCTGCGCGAGGCGCGTTGCCGGTGTTGCGTTATTTCGCTCCGCACACGTTTCGCACTTCGGGCGTGATGGACGCTGCCGGCGAGTTAACTGAGCTGGTCAGCCTGCCGCGCTCCTTTGAAGCTCAGAGCGGCGAGTTGGACGTTGAACTCTCTCCCTCGCTGGCTGCAGCGATGATCAAAGCGTTGGATGCGCTGGAGACCCAGCCCTTTGAAAGCGCAGAGCAGGTGCTGTCCAGCTTCTTGCCCAATCTGGAGGCTTATCGTACGCTGCAAACCTTCGGCGTCGAGGACCCAGGGTTGAAGAGCCGTCTGGATCGCACCCTCAATGAGGGCTTGTTGCGCTTGCTGGCGCGTCAAAATTACGACGGCGGCTGGGGCTGGTGGAAAGGCGAAGAAAGCGACGCTTATGTCACTTCCTACGTGCTTTTTGGCTTACTGCGCGCCCGCCAGGCGGGGATTACAGTCAGCCAGGATACGATCCAACGTGCCATAGATTATCTGAAAGAGGCTGAGCCGCAAAGCTCTGAGAGTGGGCAACCCTTACAGCCCTGGCAATGGGATCGTTTGGCGTTCCAGGAATATGTCTTGAGCGAGGCCGATGCGGGCGATGGGGAGGCGATTGCGCGATTGATCCAGGAGCGTGACCAGCTCAGCCCCTGGGCGCAGGCGCTCCTGGCTTTAGCGTTAGAGCGCCAGCAACCAGGCGCGAGCGAAGTGCAAACCATCCTCTCGGATTTACAGTCCAACGCAGTGCGTTCGGCTACCGGCGCTTATTGGGAAATGCGCCAGGACGAGAGCGGCTTGTTGGCGGCGGGCATGAACATGCAGACCGATCTTTCCAACAGCGCCATCGTCTTGTTCGCCCTGGCGCAGCACGACCCCGGTTCGCCGCTGGCGGCGGACGCCGTGCGTTTTCTGATGGCGAACCGCAGCGCCGATGGCGGCTGGGCGTCCAGCTACTCCGCCGCCTGGACGTTGCTCGCCCTGAATAAAATCATTCAGGGCACCGGTGAATTGGCGGGCAATTTCACGTTCGAAGCGGCTTTGAATGGCAATATCATCGCCCAGGGAAAAGCCGCCGAAGCGCAACAGATCACGCCTGTGGTTGCCCAAACGCCGTTGAGCCGCCTCTACCCAGATTACCCCAATCCACTGACTATCCGGCGTGATGGAGGCGCTGGGCGACTCTACTATGCAGTTGGATTGCAAGTCAGCCGACCGGTTGAGGAAATCGCGCCGCTATCACAAGGTGTGAGCCTGGCGCGCGCTGTCTATCCATTCGGCGACGCCTGCGCACCGGAACCGTGCCAGCCAATCCAATCTGCAAAAGCCGGGCAAAAAGTCACAGTGCGCCTGACGCTCACTGCGCCGCACGATCTATACTATTTGGCGGTTTCGGATTACATCCCCGCCGGTGCAGAGATTCTGGATACGCGCCTACAAACCAGCCAGCTTGGCGTGGATGGAGAGCCGGAGATGCAAACCGTCTATGATCCGCGCCGACCGTACAGCCAGGGTTGGGGGTGGTGGCTGTTCAACACACCGCAAATCTACGACGATCACATATCGTGGACTATTCGGCATCTGCCAGCGGGGACCTACGAACTCACTTATACGCTGGTGTTGCTCCAGCCCGGCGAATACCGCGTTCTACCCGCCCGCGCCTGGCAGCTTTATTTCCCGGAGGTGCAGGCAAACAGCGCCGGCTCGGTGTTCGAAATTCGTCCTTAATATTGCAGCCCTACGCCCCACCCGCAGATTCCAAATCTGCGGGTGGGTTCGTAATACTCAGTCAGACATACCGCGCTCGTACGCCCAGTCTTCCAGTTGCAGGTAGCCTCGTAAAGAATAGGCAACCATGCTGCGCAGCGGCTCTGGCGGCCATGGGATCATCCATTTTCTGACGAAGGGGTTTTCGATTAGATCAGTCTGGCGCTCCAGCAGCATGTCGCGCAGTGTTTGGGCGTTGAGGTGGCTCATCGAAACGCCATGCCCAATGCAGCCCAGGCTGTACACCGCCCGTCGGTCGTCGCCGATGTAACCCATGGCTGGTGTCAGATCTACCGTCACCGAAAAAGGGCCGCCCCAGCGATGTGTGATGTGCGCCTGGCTCAAGGAGGGGAACAAAAAGCGGATATGCTCCTCCAGGTGACGCCAGGCCGCCTCGTTCCGGTCGGCGTTTAAGTCGTTGGCAAAGGTCAACCCCACCGGACCGCCGCCCATCACCAGCCGGTTATCGGGCGTCAAACGGTAGTAGTGGATGAGATTGCGCGCATCTTCGATACCTTCACGACCCTGCCAGCCGATGGGTTGCAGTTGCTCAGGGGTTAGCGGTTCGGTGGCGACCATGTAGGTGAAGGCGGGGATTTGCTTGCGGCGCAAGGCGGGAAACAGATGAGAATAAGCATTCGTAGCGAAGACCAGCTTTTCGCTGCGTAAAATTCCGTTAGGCGTTTTCAGATGAAATTTAGGTTTCGTGGTGATTTCTAAAACAGGGGTATTTTCGTAAACTTCTACACCGAGGCGCAAAACCAGTTGGCGCTCGGCGGGCGCCAGCCTGGCGGGGTTGACCAGCACCAGGCGCGGTTCCCATAATGCCCCCAGGTAGCGGGGGGAATTGACGCGGGCGCGCACTTCATCCCGCTCTATCCAGTAAATATCATCGAACCCGAAGGCGTTCATCCGCTCCACGTCATGTTGCAGGCGTCGGACGTAGCCCTCGGTGGTCGCCGTGCGCAAGAAGCCGGGGCGGATGCGGTCGCAGTCCAGGTTTTCCCGTTGAATGAAAGCGTCCAACTCATCCACGGCGCGCATCATATAGCGATGGGCGGCTTTGAACCTCTCCACTCCCATCAGCATGGGTGCCACGCCAAAGCCCAACCCGACGACGGTCATGGCAAAAGAACCGTTGCGTCCGCTGGCGCCATAACCGACGGTCATCGCTTCAAGCACAGCCACCTGCAAGGCAGGCTCGGCGCGCTTTAACTCATAAGCTGTCATTAAGCCGGTAAATCCCCCGCCGATGACAGCCACATCCACCTCACGGTCGCCCTGCAAGGATGGCGCAGGCGCATAATCGCCGAAGGTGTCGAGCCATAAAGATAAAGGCGAATCTGGTAATGGTTTCATGTTCCCTCCCGCATGGTTATTATAAACTCTTAATGGGACCGACGCGCCGAACGCTTTAGCGCCTTATTCCTGGTTGCATGAGAGCGATGACCATGATATAATTACATAAAATGAACCGATGGTTCGTAATGTGAAACAATCGCCCGTTCAGACCCTATCCAAGGTTTCCCGTCGCTCGAATCTCGAAGGAGTGCAGTCCGTTGAGCGCGCTCTCGATCTGCTGGAGGTTTTCCCGCGTTTTGGGCGGGAGATCGGGCTTACTGCCATCGCCAGTCAGGCTGGGGTGAATAAAGCGACTGCCTATCGTTTGCTATCTACGCTGGAGCGACGCGGCTATATCGAGCGTGCCCCCGACGGGCGCAAATACTGCCTGGGGGTGCGTTTGTTCGAATTGGGCGCTTACTATCAAAGCCAGATTGATGTGCGCCGTATGGCGCTTCCATATCTGACCAACATGGTGGAGCAGACCGGCGAGGCCGCCTTCCTCTGCGTGCGCGACGGCGACGAGGCATTGTGCATCGAACGAGTGGAAGCTGCGCACGAGGTCAACATCTTCGCGTTGCGCGTTGGCGGACGCCAGCCGTTGCATTGCGGCGCGGCGCCGCGCGCGCTGCTCTCTGGAATGAACGATGCCGAACTGCGCGAGTATGCCAAACGCACTGGTTTGCCGGCGCTCACCCCCTCCACCCTGTCTAACCTGGAAGCGCTGCTGCAGGATGTCGCCCTCACCCGGCGCCAAGGGTATGTTGTCAGTATGGAGGATGTCACCTTGGGTATCGCCGCCGTTGGCGCACCGCTGCGCGACCATTCCGGGAAGGTCGTCGCTGCTATCAGCCTGAGCGGGCTGGTGCGGCGCTTCGAGCCGGCGCGGATTGCTGAGCTATCTCGAATTGTGCGAGAGAACGCGCAGCACATCTCGCGCCAGTTGGGATTTCGGGAGGAACTTTAACCTATGAAACCACTCACTCCACAACGCCTGCAAGAGCTTAAAGAGATTGCCGCCCGGGTGCGAGCGCGCGTTCTACTGGCGGTCCATCACGCCGGCGCAGGGCATGTCGGTGGGCCGTTGTCCTGCGCGGATATGCTGGTGGCTCTGTATTTCCACATCTTGAACATTGATCCCGATCGCCCAAACTGGGAAGATCGGGATCGTTTCATTCTGTCCAAAGGACATTCGACGATTGCCTTATACACGGTCTTAGCCGAACGCGGCTACTTCCCGCTCGAAGAACTTTTTACCTTCGACGCCATTGATTCACGGATGCAAGGACACCCAGACATGACCAAGACGCCTGGGATAGATATGTCCAGCGGCTCGCTGGGACAGGGGCTTTCGCCGGGGTTGGGCATGGCGCTGGGCGCCCGCCTGCTGGGAAAGTCCTTCCGCACTTACGTGATCCTGGGCGATGGAGAATCTCAAGAAGGCCAGGTGTGGGAGGCGGCGTTTGTGGCGGCGCGCTATAGACTGGATAATTTGACCGCCATCCTGGACTATAATGGCTTGCAGCAATATGGCTGGCGAAATGCGCCGGGTGAGCACATGCTAACTCCCATCGAAAATCCGGCGCAGAAATGGCAGGCGTTTGGCTGGCATGTGATCGAAACCGATGGTCATGATATGGCTGCCTTCATCGCCGCAGTCGAAGAGGCGAAATCCACGCACGGCAAGCCGACCATCATCATCGCCCACACCGTGAAAGGCAGAGGCGTCAGCTTTATGGAAGATCAATACGAATGGCATGCCCGTGTGCCAACCCAGGAAGAACTGAGCGTTGCTCTCGCCGAGCTTGGACAGAGTGATCTTTTGGCTGTCAGCCAGGGAGGAAATTGACTATGACCACCACCAAAGCACAACGCGTTGTCTTCGGCGAAACTCTGGTCGAACTGATTGACCAAAATCCCCGCGTCCTGGTTTTGGATGGCGACCTGGCAAACTCCACCCGCGCCGACATCGTCGCCAACGCGCGCCCGGAGAGATTCTTTGAGATGGGTATTGCGGAGCAGAACATGGCCGGCGTGGCTGCAGGATTGGCAACCCTGGGGTTCATCCCATTTATCAGCACCTTCGCCGCTTTCTCTGCCAAGCGCGACCTGGATCAGATCCGCGTGGTGATCGCTCAACCGGGCTTGCACGTCATCATCACGGGCGCTTACAGCGGTATCCTGACCGGAAAGACCGGCAAAACACACCAATCGGTGGAAGACATCACCATCTTCCGTGCCATGCCCAACATGACCGTAATTGCGCCAGCGGATGATGTGGAAGTACGCAAAGCTATGTATGCACTGGTGTATGACTTGGACGGGCCAGCTTATCTGCGCCTGACGCGTGACCCTTACAAAACCATCTTCGACGATAGTTACCGTTTTCAGATTGGCAAGGGCGTTGTCCTGGCCGACGGGGAGGACGTGGCGTTGATCGGCACTGGCGAGCAAACTGTACGCTGTCTGGAAGCCGCCGACCTGCTGGCTGCCGAAGGCATTCACGCCTACGTGCTGCATTTGCCCACCATCAAACCGCTGGACGAGCAGGCCATCATTTATGCAGCACAACGCACCGGTCGTGTGGTGACCGCCGAGGATCACACCATCCTGGGCGGGCTGGGCGGCGCTGTTGCGGAGACCCTGGGCGAGCATTATCCGACCCCGATGAAGCGCGTTGGCTGGCGCGATGTTTACGGCGAATCGGCGGACAATAACGCTCTGTTAGAGAAGTATGGCCTGACCCCACGGCATATCGCTGAGGCAGCGAAAGCCTTGATGAGATAATCAATTATTATCTGGAGGTAGTATGACGTCCTCAATTTCCCCGGCTGTCTGGCGTGTCAACATGCGCGAAAAATCCTTCCGCCGCGAGGCAGTTCCAGCCAGTTGGGAACGGCTGGGCGGGCGCGGTTTGCTGGCGCGCATTTTATTGGACGAGGTGGATCCAACTTGCGACCCATTGGGCCCGCGCAACAAGTTGATCTTCGCTCCAGGTCTTTTGGTCGGTCACATGATCTCCAGCACCGACCGCATCTCGATTGGGGCGAAAAGCCCGCTCACCGGCGGCGTCAAAGAAGCTAATGCCGGCGGCCGCACCGGTCTGCAGCTTGCATTGCTGGGCGTCAAGGCGCTGATCATCGAAGAACAGCCTGTCGAACCCGGCTGGCAACTGCTGCATCTGAGCGCCGATGGAGTGCGTTTCGAGCCCGCCGACGACCTGGCTGGCCTGGGTGTGTATGACGTCGTTCCACCTCTGCTTCAGCGCTATGGCGATAAAGTTGCCATTGCCCTAATTGGCCCCGGCGGCGAGATGCGCCTGCGGACGGCTGGCATACAAAACCTGGACAAAGACCGCTCGCCCTCGCGCATTTCGGCGCGCGGCGGCATCGGCGCGGTGATGGGTCAAAAGGGGCTAAAGGCGATCGTCATTGACGGCAGCGGCGGCGCAAAACCGCCTCTGGCTGACCCCCAGGCGTTCAAAGCAGCGCAAAAAGAATTCACTCAAGCCTTGATGGCTCACCCGCAAACTGCCACTTACCGCGACTACGGCACGGCGGGGATTGTGATGATGTGTCAGGGCTTTGGCTGCCTGCCCACGCGCAGCTTCCGCAGCGGACAGTTCGAAAGCGCCGAAAATATCTCTGGTGAATATCTGCGCCAGGTTCTATTGCAACGCGACGGCGAGTGCGACCCCTCGCATGCCTGCATGGCCGGCTGCACCATCCGCAGTTCAAATGTCTTTGGCGGGCCGGACGGCAAGGCGATTGTCTCGCCGCTGGAATATGAGACCATCGGCCTGATGGGTTCTAACCTGGGCATCGGCGACCTGGACACGATTGCGCGATTGAATCACGAGGTGAATGATCTCGGCCTGGACAGCATCGAGATTGGCGCGGCGCTGGGCGTGGCGGCGGACGCGGGGCTGCTGGAATTCGGCGATGGAGAACGCGCCATGCAGCTCTTGAAGGAAATCCGCCAAAACACACCGCTGGGGCGAATCCTGGGCAATGGGCCTGCAATCGCCGGCCAGGTGCTGGGCGTGGAACGCGTCCCGGTGGTGAAGAACCAGGCTATTTCCGCTTACGACCCACGCGCTATTAAAGGCACCGGGGTCACCTACGCCACCTCGCCGCAAGGCGCCGACCATACCGCGGGTTTGACGATCCGCGCTAAGGTTAACCACCTCGATCCAAAGGGTCAGGTGGAATTGTCGCGCACCGCGCAGATCAATATGGCCGGATACGACACCCTGGGCGCATGCGTCTTTGCCGGTTTTGGCTACGCCGCAGCGCCGCCCGCCATCCCGGCGTGGCTCAAGGCGCGCTATGGCGGGGAGGCGCCCGCCGACGCTCTGCAAGCCCTGGGGCGCGAGACGCTTAAGTTAGAGCGCGAGTTCAACCGCCGCGCCGGCTTCACCTCCGCCCACGACCGCCTGCCGGAGTGGATGACCCGCGAGCCGTTGCCGCCAATGAACGCCGTCTTCGATGTGCCGCCGGAGGAGATGGATCAACTCTTTAACTGGTAAAATGATCAACCGAACAGTGAAAACAAGCGACCTGATCGCCGCTCAGGAGTATTTGGAAGGATCCGGCTGCAAGTGATCCCAGGCGAGTGAAGCAGGCATGTCAAATACCATTCAACTTCCCTATGGCGACGCCAGCTTGTGCGTCGTTGTTCCGCCCCAGAATTTATTGGGCGTGGTCACGCCGCGCCAAACCGCTGCGGAGCAGGTGGACGAAGATAAACTCCTGCGCGCCGCGCTGGATCACCCGATTGGGACGCCGCCGCTGCGCAAGTTGGCGCGCAAAGGTCAACGCGTGGCGATCATCACCAGCGATCTGACCCGCCCCTGTCCGTCGGCGCGCTTGCTCCCCTATATTTTGGATGAACTCTCCGCCGCCGGCGTGCCTGATGAAGCTGTCTTTATCGTACTGGGATTGGGTTTGCACCGCCCCATGACGCAGGCAGAGATAGATCAAGTGATCGGAGCTGAAATCCATCGTCGCATCCGCGTCCTCAATCATGACGTCAATGACACTGTGCGCCTGGGTGTAACCTCGCGCGGCACGCCGGTGGAGATTTTCCGCCCGGTGGTCGAAGCCGATTTTCGCATTTGCCTGGGCAATCTGGAATTTCATTGGTTCGCGGGCTATTCCGGCGGGGCGAAAGCCATTCTGCCGGGCGTGGCTTCGAAGGCAGCAGTAACCGCCAATCACGGGTTAATGATCCAGCCAGGGGTGGGAGCGGGGCGGATTCAAGGTAATCCGCTGCGTATGGACATTGAAGAAGGCGTGGCGATGTTGGGGGTGGATTTCATCTTGAATGTAGTGGTGGATGGCGAACACCGCATCATCGGCGCGGTGGCTGGCGATGTCACCGCGGCGCACCGCCGCGGCTGTCAGATGATTGCCGAGCGTGGCATGACCAGAGTCGAGCGCAAAGCCGACATCGTGATCGCCAGCGCAGGTGGTTTCCCCAAAGATATCAACATGTATCAGGCGCATAAGGGTCTGGAAAACGCCAGCTACTTCGTGCGCGATGGCGGAGTAATCATCTTGGCGGCGGAGTGCCGTGAGGGTTGGGGTAACCAGACTTTTGAAGCCTGGATGAAGGCTGCCCGTTCGCCGCAGGATATCCTGGAGCGCATCCAAAGAGAGTTTCAACTTGGCGGCCACAAAGCGGCCGGCATCGCCAATATCGAACGCCGCGCCCGAGTATTTCTGACCTCTGCCATGCCCGATGACCAGGTGAGGCAGATGTTCATGACGCCGTTCGCCCATCCGCAACAGGCGCTGGAAGCTGCGTTTGCCGAGCTGGGAACGGGCAGCCAGGTGTTGGCGCTGCCGCTGGCAGGCTCCATCATCCCCAGTGTATCTTGAGTTTTCGGATAATCTCCCTCGAGACTGTTTGGCGATCGAATTTCACAGTGGGGTTATCGAAAAATGTCGCCGCCGTGTTCACAGAGACGAATGTAATCCTACTCCAGGCGCTCTATGGCTGAGGTATTAATTTCCATAGATATTTACCCTAAATGGGGAGAGGATCGGTTTTCGGCCCGGTTAGGAAAGCGCGCCTGAGACTTTTTCGCCCCTCCTCGTCAGACGGTCGCCCTGTTTGAATTTGTTATAATACCGCATACGTGAGCGCGGCAAATCGGCTCGACCCTTGGATGCCGGAAAACCGCGAAAACCCCGGCTCTACGGAGATTTGTTAATGCCCGTCTGGGAGAAGTATATTTTAGCCGCCAGTCTGCAAGAGGCTTTAGAGGCTGCGGCAAACGCCCCGGGAACAGCGCGCTTCATCGCTGGCGGCACCGACCTGTTGCTCGATCTACAACAAGGTCGCCATCCCCCTGTACATACATTGATAGACATCACTGCGCTGGCGGAAACCACGGCGTTGGAAATTCGCTCAGATGAATTATTCATCGGCGCGGCCGTCCCGCTCAGCCGCATTGTACATTCGCCTGTGGTGATGGAACATGCGCAGGCGCTGGCAGAAGCCAGCGCGTTGATTGGCGGGCCGCAAGTGCGCAACACGGCGACTTTAGGCGGCAACGTTTGTCATGCATTGCCGGCAGCGGATGGCTCTATCGCCCTGCTGGCGTTGAATGCCAGCGCAGAAATCGCCGGCCGAAATGGTTGTCGCAGGGCGCCGTTAGGTGAGCTTTTCCTGGGCCCAGGTCGCTCGGCGCTGGACCCGCGAGCGGAGTTGCTCACCGGTTTCTATCTGCCGTTGAAAAGCAGCGGTCAAGCGTCTGCCCATCGCCGCGTGATGCGCCCGCAAGGGGTGGCTATCGCTATCCTGAACATGGCCATCTGGCTGGCTCGCCAGGATGATCTTATTCAAGACATTCGCATTGCTGTCGGCCCGGCGGGTCCCAAGCCGCTGCGCGCCGTTCAAGCCGAAGATTTCTTACGGGGAAAGCCTTATCGCCAGGAGACGATTGCTCAGAGTCTGGATCTTCTTCTGGCGGAAGCCCGTTTTCGCACCAGCCCACACCGCGCCAGCGCGGAATACCGTCGTCGCCTGGCCGGTGTGTTGCTGGAAGATGCGCTTCAGGCGGCCTGGCAGCGCGCCGGAATATTGAGCGGACGCCAGGGAACGGACCGATCGTGAGTGGTTATTTAATGATTGGAAGGTACCCATGCAACTCAAGATTAACGGTAACTATGTTTCTGTCGAGCCCAAACCGGGCGAGATGCTGGTGGATTTGCTGCGCGAGCGCCTGGGGTTGACCGGCGTTAAAGTGGGATGCAACGAGTCTGAGTGCGGCGCATGTACGGTGATCGTCAACGGAGAGCCGGTGCTTTCCTGCACCTATCCCTCGGCGAAAGCGGCCGGCAAGGAGGTCTGGACGATCGAAGGTCTGGCGTCGCTCTCTCCTGTTCATCTGTCCACCGGCGCTGAGCAGGAGGACTTACTGCGCGGGCTGCACCCGTTGCAGCAGGCGTTTGTATTATATGGCGCAGTGCAATGTGGGTTTTGCATCCCAGGCCAGTTGATGACCGCTCATGCGTTGTTGAGCCGCAATCCTAATCCAACCCAAGCAGATATTCGTTACGCGCTCAAAGACACGCTCTGCCGTTGCGCTGGTTATCCTACTATTGAACGCGCCATCCTGGCTGCGGCTGAAGCGCTGCGCACCGGCAAACCGGTAAAACCTCCGTCCATACCCGCCTCGCACATGCCCTTAGAAGTGATTGGCACCATCCAGGTGCGTCCGGATGCGGTGGAGAAAGTGACCGGCGAAGCTGTTTACACCGACGATTTGAAATTCCCCGGCATGTTGCATGGGCGCGTCAAGCGCGCCGGTATTCCGCATGGCATCCTCCGCCGTTTGGATGTATCTAAAGCGCGCGCCTTGCCCGGCGTGGCCGCGGTGTTGACCGCCGAAGACATCCCCGGCGAGCGTTATCATGGCTTGGTAATTTTCGATTGGCCGACGCTGGTGGGTATAGGCGAGCGGGTGCGTTATGTCGGCGATAGCGTGGCGATTGTCGCCGCCGAAAGCCGCGAAATCGCCTCTCAGGCGCTGGATTTGATCGAAGCGGAGTATGAGCTGTTAGAGCCGATCTGTGATCCGGTGGCGGCGCGCAGCCCCGATGCGCCGGCCATTCATCCCCAGGGCAACTTGCTCAAACATATCAAAGTGCGCAAAGGCGATGTTGAACAAGGGTTCGCCGAATCCGAGGTCGTGCTGGAGCACACCTTTCACACCGCCTTCACCGACCATGCCTTCATTGAACCCGAATGCAGCATCGCCCGGCCAACTGAAGACGGGCGCATGGAGGTTTACGTCGGTTCGCAAATCCCCTACGCTGACCGCAATCAGGTGGCGCGCGCCCTGGGCTGGCCCGAGGAACGTGTGCGCGTCATCGGCCAACTGATGGGCGGCGGATTCGGCGGCAAAGAAGACATTATGGGGCAAATCCACGCTGCGTTGCTGGCGAACGCTGTCGGCAGACCGGTGAAACTATTATTCGACCGCCATGAAAGTTTGCTGGTGCATCCCAAGCGGCATGCCACACAAATTCGAGTGAAGATGGGCGCCAGGCGCGATGGTACATTGGTTGCTGTGGAAACAGAATTATACGGCGACACCGGCGCCTACGCCTCGCTGGGCGAGAAGGTGATGACTCGCGCCACCACACATTCTACCGGGCCCTATGAGATGCCGCATGTGCGCGCCGATTGCTACGCCATGTACACCAATAACCCGCCCGCAGGGGCGTTTCGCGGCTTTGGCGTCACCCAATCGGCGTTCGCCATCGAAAGCATGATGGACATGTTGGCGGAAAAGCTTGGCCTGGATCGAGTGGAGATACGGCGCAAAAACGCCTTGAAAGTGGGCAGCGTCACCAACACCGGTCAATATCTGGATGAGAGCGTTGGCTTGCGGGAGTGCATAGACCGGGTGATCGCCGAAATGGATCGCCTGATCGGTCAAGGCGGCGATCCAGCAGCGCGTTTCGCCTCGCGCAGCGTTCCGGGAGCGCCGCACCTGCGCCGCGCCTGGGGATTTGCCGTGGCCTTCAAGAACACCGGCCTGGGCGGCGGCGCGCCGGATAAAGCCAGCGCAGAGGTCGAGCTATTTGCAGATGGTTCGCTGGAGGTGCGCACTTCTTCCGCCGAGCTGGGACAGGGATTGGTGACCGTATTGCGAATGATCGTGGCGCAGGAATTCAATCAGCCCCCTTCAAAGGTGAAGGTGCTGGTGATGGATACCGATTTGACGCCGGATGGCGGGCCAACTACCGCCTCGCGGCAGACCTATGTCAGCGGCAACGCCGCCCTGTACGCCGCCCGCACGCTGCGCCAGGCCATTGCCTCCACGTTAGCCGAAAAATACGACGTCCCGCCAGAGCAGGTGCGTTTCGTCGAAGGGTTGGCGCAAGTCAATGGTCTTTCGCTTCCCCTGGGAGAGGTTGTCGCCGCGATGCGCGCCGAAGGCCGCGAGCCGCGCGCTCTGTATGAGTATTGGGCGCCGGCCACCAGCCCACTTGGAACGGGCGGGAAGATGCATTTCGCCTACTCTTTCGCCGCGCAAGCTGCGGAAGTGGAAGTGAACACCCGCACCGGCGAGACGCGTGTTCTGCGCGTCATTGCTGCGAACGATGTCGGGCGCGCCCTGAACCCGCTTGGCTTGCAAGGGCAGGTGGAAGGCGGTGTGGTGATGGGCATGGGCAACGCCCTGACGGAACATTTCATCGTTGAGAACGGACGAGTGTTTACTGACCGACTGGCGCGCTACCGCATTCCCTCGATCATCCAGACGCCAGAGATCATCTCCATCGTTGTGGAGCATCCCACCGCCGAAGGGCCTTACGGCGCTAAAGGGGTGGGCGAAATCGTCAGCATCCCCACTACGCCGGCCATCACCAACGCCATCTATAACGCTGTAGGCGTGCGCGTCGACTCTCTGCCGGTTGACCAGGAAAAGATCTTGCTGGCGCTACAAAACGCGCCTTGAGCCGCGGGCATCTGCCTAAGGCAAGGATTTGAGAAATTCGAGCAGGTCGGCCAAATCCTGATCGCTGATTTGCCAACGAGGCATATCGGTGGAGAGAGGTTCGCCATCTGGGTGTTTTCCCTCTACCACGGCCAGGCGAAAATCTTCCAACGTGTAGTCGCGGTGTTCGTCTTCATGACCCTCATTGGCGTGTTCACCTGCTTCGTCCCTGAGAGCGGCGTAGCGTATATCTGGAGCTTCCATCACTTGCATGTGCATCGTATGCAGCCCGCCGCGGCCATCCGGCGCGTGGCAATCCACGCAAGCTAAATAAGCGCCCATCATCATGCCGCCATAGGGCGGCCCGCCCTTGTAACGAATACGCTGACCCTGGCTGTCAACTCCGGTGAAGTAGATGCGCTGCCCATTGGGTATGCCGGTCGGTTTCTCCTGTCCTGGAAAGAGCGGGGGCCGGCGGAACGCCACGGGCGCATTGAACAACATCCCGCAGGCGAGGCTCAAGCCCGCCAGACCAAGAGCAAGCAGAATTGTCGCGGCGCGCTTTGGCAGAGCAGATGACCCGGTTTCAGGATGCGGGTTGGACATGGAACGCCTCACCTTCCTCATGCGTCCAATCGAACGCCGCGTAAAAATTGGGCGTTGATGGCTACAACAATCGTGCTTAACGACATGAATAATGCGCCGACAGCGGGGGAAAGCAGAATGCCGAATGGCGCCAATAACCCTGCGGCTAGAGGCAAAGCGATCACGTTATAACCGGTCGCCCAAACCAGGTTCTGGATCATCTTGCGGTAACTGGCTCGACTCAGCGAGAAGATTTTCACCACATCCAATGGATTGCTCTTCACCAGGATAATGCCCGCAGATTCGACTGCCACATCCGTACCGCTGCCAATGGCAATGCCTACATCGGCGCGGGTCAAAGCCGGGGCGTCGTTGACGCCATCCCCTACCATTGCCACCCGCCGACCCTGTTGCTGAAGTTCGGCCACTTTCTGATCTTTATGCTCCGGCAACACCTCCGCAAAGTATTGATCAATAGCCAATTCATCCGCCACCGCTTTGGCGACCGACCAACTGTCACCGGTGAGCATCACCACTTGCATCCCCATTTCGTGTAATTTTTGGATGGCCGGTTTGCTCTCCGGGCGGATGACATCCGCCAATGCAAGCGCTGCAACAATGCGGTCACCGAAGATCAGATTCACAAGGCTATGTCCTCTCTGATTGGCCTGGTTTTCAAAATCTGCCAGTTCTTCAGCGGGAGAAATCCCCAGAGATTCGCGTAAACGGGGGCCGCCCACGTATACCGTTTCACCCTGGTAGTTGGCTTGAACGCCGCGACCTTTCAGCGCTTCGAAACCCTCGACCTTTGGCAAGGGCAGGCCGCGCTCCTCCGCAGACTGGCGAATGCCGCGGGCAATGGTGTGCTCCGAATCGCCTTCCACGGCCGCTGCCAGAGCCAGAGCCTGATCTTCTTTCCACCCGGATACAGTGCGCATTCCCACCACGCCAAACTCACCCTTGGTCAGTGTACCGGTCTTATCGAAGATCACCGTATCTATCCATCGCGCCTGTTCTAACGCCAGGCGATCTCGCACCAAAATGCCGTTCCTGGCGCCAATCGAGGTGGTGATGGCAACCACCAATGGAATGGCCAGCCCCAGAGCGTGTGGACAGGCAATGACCAGCACCGTCGCCACCCGCGCCACGACTTCTACGTTGAAGCCCGTCGCCACGATCCAGGCGATTGCTGTCAACCCGGCGACCGCCAGGGCGATATAGAACAACCATCCTGCTGCCTTATCGGCCAAAATCTGCGTGCTGGATTTGCTTTGCTGCGCCTGTTTCACCAGGCGCATGATGCCGGCCAGGGCGGTATGTTCGCCCACCGCGGTCACGCGCAGGCGCAGGCTCCCGCTGCCGTTGATCGTTCCAGCAATCACCGCGCTGCCGGGCGTCTTCTTCACCGGCAGCGATTCGCCGGTGATCATCGCCTCATTAACATCTGATTCGCCCTCCTCAACCAGCCCATCGGCGGGGATGCTGCTGCCCGGGCGCACCAGCACGCGATCATCCACCCGCAGCGCGCTGACCGGCGTCTCTTCGATTTCGCCTCCATCTTTGATGCGTTCGGCGGTATCTGGCAGCAATTTAGCCAGCTCGTTAAGCGCGCCAGATGCCTGACGCACACTGCGCATCTCTAACCAGTGCCCTAGCAGCATGATGTCAATCAACGTAACCAATTCCCAGAAGAAAGAATCTCTGGTTGAAAGAAATAAGGCAGCCAGGCTGTAAACCAGCGCCACGCTGATCGCCAACGAGATCAAGGTCATCATCCCCGGCTGGCGGTTGCGCAGCTCAGGCGCCGCCATCCGCAAAAATGGGATGCCGCCGTAAGCAAAAACCAGAATCGAAAACAGCGGTGCAACCCACTGGCTACCGGGAAATACCGGCATGTTGAATCCGAACCATTCCTGAATCATCTCGCTGTAAAATAGCACAGGGAGGGAGAGGAGCGCACACACCCAGAAGCGGCGTTGAAACATCTGTTCGTGGCCGCTGTGATCTACGTGCGCCTTATGCGCCGCCTGTTTCGCCGGACTGGCTTGCTCAATCTCGCGGCGCATGGCAGTCGCCTGGTGATGGCCTGGTGCCGGATGCATCTCATGTCCGGCGTGCGCCTCGGCGGGCGACTGTTGATGATGAGCGTGGGATTTATGGTTTGCGTGGTCGTTCATTTTGTCTCGTCTCTAGATTGTCACACAATTGGCTATGAATGTCCCGCAGGTTTCTGGTCGCACAGGCGTGTTTTAGAGGAAACTACGAGACGTTTTGTACCGACAATGTCCATTTTGCCATATTGATTATGCCACAAGGCAAGCGAGCAACAAGCGCCAAATGGCGTAGACGTCGCCGCTGATTGACCAGCAAATCGTTTCGACATGGGAAAACTATCTTCAAACAGGCGAAAAATTTTCTCATCCGCAGCTCTGTTTGTCCGTCGAACGGGCGGGCGATCGCCATAATGGTTAAAAGAAGCCTTCCTCATCGCTGTGCGGGCGATTTCATAATGAAGAAACTTTAATGTACAATTGTAGTCAACGGATCATAGAATATAATCAAAACGGATCGGATTTGACATGGTGAGAATCAGCAGCCTCAAAGGGCAGATTCGTCTATTGCTCATGGCGTTTGCCGTTTTAGTGATTACCTCTGTGGCTTTCACCTATTGGGGATTGGAAGCGCAGAAAACCGACGCCATGATAATCAACCTGGCCGGGCGTCAGCGTATGTTGCTTCAACAAATGACCCGTCTGGCGTTGGAAATTCAACACCAGTCAGGGGCGGACAAAAAGCTGAACTTGCAAGAAAGTATGTCTGTCTTCGAGCAAACCCTGACTGCGCTGATAGAGGGAGGGCCGGCCCCCTACTACTCCGGCTTATCTGTAGAGTTGCCGGTTGCCAAAAACCCAGCCGTACTCGAAAGATTGCAACGCGTTGCTCAAAACTGGCCTGCCTTTCGCTCCGATCTGGAGCGAGTTTTAGCCTATGTGCCGGAGACGAGTGAGTTCCAGGCCGCGCTGCAAAACGTGGAAATCTCCTCGCCCCAACTGATCCAGCAGATGGATGATGCAGTGCGGCAGATCTCTCAGGTCTCCCGCCAGAATTTGAACCGCCTGAAATGGGTGCAGGCGGCATTTCTGGCAGCCGCGCTGGGGTTGTTGGCCGCGGGTCGCTGGCTCACACAGCGCTCATTGATCGCGCCGTTGCAAAAAATGGGGGAAGCTGCCCGCAGGATTGGTCAGGGCGATCTGACCAGCCCGGTGGAGGTGCAGCAGCCGCAGGAAATCCGCCTCTTAAGCGAGACGTTGGAGAACATGCGCCTCCAGTTGCGCGCCTCGCGCGACGCATTGCTCTCGTTGAACGAGCGCCTGGAAGAGAATGTGGCGCAGCGCACGCGCGAGCTGGAAGCGCTTTATACCGTCAGCCGCGAGATATCCTCTCACCTGGATATTCAGCACGTGCTACGTTCCGTCGCCGATAAGGCGCGCCAGTTATTGGGCGGCGATGCGGCCTATCTGTGTCTGTTAGATCGAAAAGGGCGTTACCTGCATTTGCAAGCCACCAGCGGGCCGCCCAATGCGGTGGTGGAGATCTTCTCAAACACCCAGACGCCCTTTGTCGGACAGGTGCTTTCTAGCTCTCAGGCGGTGAAGTGCGATGTGGCTGGCTGCCACGGCTATTGCGAGATCATGTCCACCGCCTATCGCGCCAGCCACCTGGCTGCGCCGCTGCGCGTGGGCGAGCGGGTGATCGGCGCCTTGTGCGTGGGCAGCACGCAAACAAATGCCTTCTCTGAGGATGCGATGGAGTTGCTAACCCGACTGGCAAGTACCGCCGCCATTGCCCTGGAGAACGCGCGGCTATATGAACAGGCGGAACGCACCGCCACCCTGGAAGAGCGCCAACGCCTGGCAGCGGAAATGCACGACGGCCTTGCCCAAACGCTGAGTTACTTACAAATGACCATTGACCTGGCGCGGGAGCAGGTGGAAGCAGAGCGCTCTGCTCAGGCGATTGAAACGCTGGCCCGCGGCCAACGCGCCATAGATCAAGCGGCGCTGGAGACGCGGCGTGCCATTGCCAGCCTTCAGCAAGAATTGCCGTTGCGCTATACGCTTCAGGAACAACTCGCCGAGCTTGTAGCCGAGTTTTCCGGTGATGGAGCGCCGATCGAGTTCATACCTGAGGTGAAAGAACCCATCGTGTTGCCGCGCGATCAAGCGGAACAGGCGCTGCGAGTGGCGCGCGAAGCGCTGCTCAATGCTCGCCGCCATAGCCAGGCAAGCCGCATCCAGGTTACATTAAGCCAGGAGGAGGAGCACCTGATGCTGAGTGTGGAAGATAACGGCGCCGGGTTTGAACTGGACAGCCTGCCCTGCGACGATGGCCGCCCGCATTTCGGCGTTAACATCATGTATGCCCGCGCAGCCAGATTGGGCGGCGACCTGCAAATACAGTCCGCGCCCGGCGCGGGAACGCGGGTGATCTTGAAATGGCCGGCGCGGTCTGCGGGAGAAGGGGCATGAGTAAAGTGCGCGTCTTGCTCGCCGACGACCATGTGCTTTTTCGCGAGGGGCTGGCGGGAATCATTGCCTCGCAGGCGGATATGCAGGTGGTAGGTGAAGCCAGCGATGGGTTGGAAGCGGTGATCAAAGCCCGCGAACTTCGACCGAACCTGATTCTGATGGATATCCAGATGCCAGGCTGCGATGGGCTGGAAGCCACGCGACGCATCAAACAAGAACAACCTGAGATCACTATCGTCGTCCTCACCGTGCGCGATGATGAGGAGAAATTGTTCGAGGCGATTAAAAGCGGTGCGCAGGGCTATCTTCTCAAGAGCGCCCGCTCGAAAGAGGTGCTGGAAATGTTGCGCGGGGCGTTACGCGGCGAGGCTGCCATCCCGCCGCACCTCGCCGGCCGCATGTTGGAGGAGTTCCGCCGTCTCAGCCGCCAGGCGACGATGAACGATGAGGATGAAGACGAAATCCCCACACTCACAATCCGCGAACAAGAGGTATTAGGGCTGGTGGCACAGGGAATGGCGGATAAAGATATCGCCGCCGCGCTCTCGCTCAGCTTGCACACGGTAAAATCCCATCTGCGCAACATCCTGGCGAAGTTGCATGTATCCAGCCGCCATGAGGCCGCCCGTTTAGCCAGGCGCCGAGGGCTGATCTAGCCGCGACTGGAAGTCGCCGCCACCGACTTCAAGCCCGCTTCCAGCATCAGGCGCAAGACATTTTTGGAAATGCCTTGCACCTGGGAAAAGTATTTCGTTACCCCGCACGAAGAACTAGGTCTTGCGGTTAAAGAGCGATGATAAGATCGCTCTTTTTTCATTCTTCGGGAAGGGCGGCGAACGATTTTATTCCCCGGCAGGCTTTGGTAATCTTTGGATTGATGAAAGGGAATCCAATGTCTGAGGAAACCTACGCTGCCAAAGTCCCCGATGCAGAGTATTACCGCCAGATGGTCAAATGCCAGGCAGCCTGCCCGGTTTACACCGACGCTCGCGGCTATGTCACTGCCATTGCGCGCGGCGACTTGGAATTGGGTTATGAAATTGCCCACGATCCCAACCCGCTTTCCACCATTTGCGGGCGAATCTGCGGCGCTCCTTGCGAGGTCGCCTGCCGGCGGCAGGTGATCGGACCGGATTATGAATCAGTAGCCATCCGCCCGCTCAAACGCGTGCTGACCGAGCGCTTTGGCCCGGAAGCTCAGCAACGATTGCCCGGCGCGCAGACAATGGAGGTAGTTGGCTCGCCGCTTGTCCCCCTAAAAGATGTAGTTGTCAACGGCGCTGTCGCCCCACGTCACCCAATTCTGCCAGGGCAGGGCGCGCCGCTGCCATTTTCCACCGCGCGCTGGTCGCGCCAGACGTTGCGCGACCTGGCTTCGATCCCATACCGCAAGCGGGGGAAAGTAGCCGTGATCGGCGCCGGCCCTTCCAGCCTGACGGTGGCTCATGATCTGGCCCTGCTTGGGCATCAGGTGGTGATCTATGAAGCCGGCCCGAAAACGGGCGGGATGATGCGCTACGGCGTGCCGGTGTATCGCATTGACCAGCAGGCGATGGATCTGGAGATTGAGTCGATCCTCAACCTGGGCGTGGAGATACATTTCAACACGCGCATCGGTCAGGAGATCACGTTAGCGGATTTGCGCCGCAGTCACGATGCAGTGTTCCTGGGAATCGGTCTGATGGAAGGCCGCGGCTTGAATATCGAGGGCGCCGACCTGGATGGGGTAATCAGCGCGGTGGATTTGCTGCTTAATTACAACCTGGGTTATCAGGTGCATTTGGGAAAAAGAGTGATCGTGGTTGGCGGCGGCGACGTCGCCATGGATGCCGCCCGCACTGCCTTGCGCCTGGGGCAGATCACCGCCGAACAGGAGCGCGCCTTGCAGCAAACCGAAAGCCGCAGCGAGGAAGAATCCGAAGCGGTGCGCACGGCGTTGGATGTCGCCCGTACCGCCTTGCGTTTGGGCGTGGCAGACGTGCGCATCATCGCCCTCGAATCGTGGGAAGAACTGCCCGCTTCGCGTTTTGAGCTGGAAGAAGCCCTGGAAGAAGGCATTGAACTGCTGCCGCGATTGGGTCCAAACCGCATCTTGGGGAAAAATGGCAAGGTGAATGGCCTGGAGGTGATCGAAGTCGCCTCGGTGTTCGATGAGACGGGTCGCTTCAATCCAAAGTTCAAACTGGGCACCGCTCGCATCCTGCCTTGCGACAGCGTCGTGTTGGCGATCGGCCAGCGCGCCAATCTGGATGCTTTGGGCGGCGCTCCCGACGTGGCGATCACGCCACGCGGCCTGGTGCAGGTGGATCCGCACACCTTGCAGACCACCGCCCCAGATGTGTTCGCTGGCGGCGATGTGGCTTTTGGCCCACGTCTGATCATCAGCGCCGTGCGAGATGGTCACCTGGCGGCGCTGGGCATCGAGCAATTCATTCAGGGCAAACGCTTGAAGACCGAAACCCAGTTCGAATGGACAGACCTGACTCAGCGCCACACCATGTTTCCGGGTTGGACGAAATTGCCGCGTCAGAAAGTACCTGGTCTGCCGGTGGATCGCCGTACAGGGATTTCGGTCATCGAGTTGGGCTATAACCTGGAGCAGGCCGCCGATCAGGGCAGCCGTTGCCTGGAGTGTAGCGTCAATACGGTTTTCGATGGCAGCAAGTGCATTCTATGCAATGGATGCGTGGATGTCTGCCCCTGGGATTGCCTGAAAATCGTGCGCCTGGATCAGATCAGCGGCGATGCCAACCTGGAGCAGGTGATCGAAAACCAGTTGGGAGCGCCGGCTTCCTCCTGGAGCGATGAAGCTGTCCCGTCTGTCGCTGCTATGCTCAAGGACGATGAAGCCTGCACGCGTTGCGCCTTATGCGCCCGCCGCTGCCCCACCGGCGCCATCACCATGGAAGCCTTTCGCTTCCGCGAAACATTGGCATACGTAGATCAAAGCTGACATCGGAGCTTAGCCCATTCAAGGAGATGGTATGTCGAATCTGGTTCAAACTATCACTCAATCCAGAATATGGCGTTCGTTTTTCCGCCACGGCTGGCCGGATAACCCGCTGGATCGTTCGCTGGTGATGACCAGCAACATCTTCTTCCACCTGCACCCGGTGAAGGTCAACCGTAAAAGCCTGCGTGCCACCTATACTTTCGGCCTGGGCGTGATGGCTGTGATTTTGTTTTTAGAACTAACGCTTACCGGCATGTTGTTGATGTTTTATTACGCCCCTACGGTGGAGCGCGCCTATACCAATATTGTTGCCCTGCAAACGCAGACGCCCTACGGGCAGTTGCTGCGCAATCTGCACCGTTGGGGGGCGCATTTGATGGTGTTGGTGGTAGTGCTGCACATGGCGCGGGTTTTTTACACCGGCGCATACAAACCGCCGCGGGAGTTCAACTGGGTGCTGGGTGTCGGCCTGCTTCTGCTTACGCTGGGCGCCAGTTTCACCGGTTACCTTCTTCCCTGGGATCAGCTTTCATTCTGGGCAATTACCGTGGGGACGAGTGTGGCGGGGTACGCACCCGTGCTAGGTTCAACCGCGAAGGCGTACTTGTTGGGTGGCCCCGAAGTAGGACAGGAAGCGCTGACCCGCTTCTACGCCCTGCATGTGATGCTCATTCCGTTGGGTATCGCCCTGATTACCTCCGTTCACATCTGGCGCGTGCGCAAAGACGGTGGGCTGGCTGCCAACGACGATCGGTGAAGCAACGTTCGGGCGGCGATTTGTCCTGCAAGCGCCGCATAGCATCTGGTAACTTGGAAATACGGCAATGACAAACATACCTACAAGAACTCCTTTCTCCAAATCCTCTGGCAAGACCTACACCCTGGTCGAACTGGTGCACCGCGCCCCCGCTCAAATGATAGATCATGGGCCGGAGAACACCGTGTTCGCTTTCCCGGTTGTGGCGTTATTGGAGCTATTGCTCACCTTGAGCGTCTCGGCAGTGCTTTTATTCATGTCCCTGACCATCAACGCTCCGCTGGAAGAGATTGCCAATCCCAACCAGACAACCGATCCGGCAAAAGCGCCCTGGTATTTCATGGGTCTGCAGGAGATGTTGGAACATGGTCACCCCACATTGATGGCGGTGGTCATCCCCACCATCTTGGTGCTTTTCACGCTGGCGATCCCCTATATAGACAACGACCGCCAGGGTTCTGGGCGCTGGTTCACCTCGGAACGCGGCAAACGCATTGCCCGCAACACAGCGATCTATGCCTTGTTGGTCATGCCAGCGTTCATTCTGTTAGACAACAGCTTTCCGCCTCGGGAGTTGTTGCGCGGCGTTGTACCGGATTTCGTGGCTCAAACGCTGATCCCCGGAACTATCATGGCCGCGATTGTGATTGCGCCGCTGCTGGTTTTGCGTCGCTCGAAACCCAATGCCCGCGAAGTGGTGTTGACGCTGTTCACTTTAATGTTCGTATCTGCCATCGTCTTTACCCTAACCGGTTTTCTCTTTCGCGGGCCGGGGTTCGAACTGTATTGGCCCTGGAATATGCCCGATGGCTATAACCCCTTTATGAATTTATAACGCGCCGGGCAGATCTTTTTCAACTGTGGATCGAACTAACACCTCTGCATGGAGTCTTTATGAACCTGGAAACGACGCACCCAAAATCACCCTTGAACGCTAATCGCCGTAACTGGCGGACTCTGATGAGTCGGCGGGAATTCCTCGGCGCGGCTTTCGCCAGCTCGTTGGCGGTGCTGGTTGGGCAATCGCTGGTGGCGCTGCTGAACTTTTTGAAACCTGTGAGCACCGGCGGATTTGGCGGAATGGTGTATG
>DYGV01000232.1 GCA_020724505.1 Anaerolinea thermophila | reverse complement strand
CGGATAAGGGGTTTGCCGCTTGGCGACAATGCTCATCGGATGCAGAGTAGGAGTGGGCGTTTGGGTGATCGTCGGCGAAGGCGAAGGCGTGACGCTGATCGTCGCTGTGGGCGTGTAAGTGACGACCGCCATTTCCGGTTGCACTGCCTGGGTTGCCGTACGCGCTTTGGGAACCGCGTTGGTGGCTTGTCCGGCAAAGGTCGGATCCACTCCTCGCTCGAGGTATCTGCAGCCGCTGCCGAGCAAGCTTAGAACCAACAGCCAGGATAGAATCCGGATTTTCTTCAATCAAACTCCTTTGCTTTTGCAGAATATTATGATATTATATATCTAAATATCAACTGAGAAATGTTTTGGCGCAGCTACTAATCATTTATTTATATTTTACTTGTTAGCAGTTTGGTCATTTCTCAGCGCGGGGTCAAAGCCTGAGACGGGGTGAAGTGAGCCTCTCGGGGCGTCAATAAATTCACAAACGTAAAATTCAAAACGAATTGACATAACTTTAACGTTCTGTTATGGTTAACGGCGTCTGCAGTATTCTGATGGTTGATATTTCCAGAAAAAGCGGATTGGTTTCGCGCCGCGATGGTTGTTTTGCCGCCCCAGAGTTGGAGGGCTGTTGGTTGTGGGCGGATTCGGCTGTCTCTCGTAAAGTGCAACATCGCTGATCTTTGGGATATGGTTCTGAGACAAGGAACACCTCTTATACCAAGCCGCATTCGGATTGCCGTATCCGATCGTTTCAAGGCGCTCCTGGTTCACTACAGGCTGTTTATCGCCTTCATGGCTGGTCTGGTGATCCTAGGGGAGATTTATCATCACAGTCTGGATAGCCAGATGTTTTATCGGGAAACGGCTTTCTGGCTTGAAATCATTATTTACGGTTTCGTAATCCCTGGTTCGGTGTTGCTCGTCATCCAGCAGATTGAGCGCCGCACTGGCGAGCGCGATCACGCCATTCGCGCCATGGATCAACAGTTCAGCTTGGCGGAAAGCCTGGCCAAACCTATGCCCTGGGAGAAACTTATCCAGACCATTCTGGAATTCCCTGCTCAGATTATCCCTTGCGAAGCCGTGTTTTTGCATCTGTATAATTCCGAACAAGACCATTTCACGCTGGTTGGCTCCAGGGGACAGGCAATTGCTCACTCCGATGCCGAAAGCGTATTATCGTCTGACGAATGCGTTTGTCTATCCCACGAGCGCCCTTCTTATGTGACAATATCCGGTTGTCATGCCGCGCACGCTTTATCTCTCCCAGCAGGTTACCGGCGCTATTGTTTGCCATTGGCTTATGGTGATTTACTGGTCGGGCTGATCCATTTCGATCTTCCAGAGGGAGCGGTGATCTATCCTCCACAGGCGCATGCTTTGGTTGGCGCTGCGCCTGAAATCGCACTGGCGCTGAACAATGCGCGTTTGCAACATTCTGCCGGCGCGCAGGAGGAGGTGCTTGTCCATTATCGGCAACAGATTGCCCAGGATTTACACGATACGTTGGGCCAGAACCTGGCCTATCTGCGCCTGAAGCTGGATCAACTTTCCGGCGATAATTCCCTGCAAAGCATCGTCGAAATCGGCAAAGAGCTGGGTCGGATGCGGGAAGTTGCCGACGAAGCCTATCAGCAGATCCGCAGCACGTTGGATCATTTGGAGCCCGCTATCCCCAGTTGCCTGGCGACTGCCCTGCAAGAGCTTGCTGAGCAAATCGCTACCCGCGCCGGTTTTACTGTAGAGACCACTTCTGTAGGGCAATCGGTGCAGTTATCCAACTTTCAGCGGCGTCAAATTTTATACATTTTCAGAGAAGCCCTGAATAACATCGAGAAACATGCCCGGGCGAGCAAAGTATCCATTCACCTGACTTGGCTGGAAGAACGCGTCGCCATTCAGATCCAGGATGATGGCTGTGGATTTGACCCACAGGAAACAAATAACGAAACAGAACCGGACAGACATTTCGGCCTGGCCATTATGCAAGAGCGCGCTCAGGACATTAATGCTCACTTTCATCTAGAATCGTCGCCTGGCGCTGGCGTTAAAATCGAGCTGGTCGCGCCATATCAGCTCAACGCTCCTGCCGTCTATTCGCCTTGAAAGGTTTATTGGAACGATGGGCTATCCCATTCGCATTCTGGTGGTGGACGATCATATTCTCTTCCGCGAAGGGTTGATTAGCCTGATCAATTCCCAGCCGGATTTTGTTGTGATCGGCGAGGCCAGCGCCGCGGCTGACGCTATTCGCATGGCGCAAGACCTTTCTCCAGACATTATCCTCATGGATTATGGCCTGCCCGACGCCACAGGCGTGGAGGCCACGCAGACGATCTTATCCGCAAACCCCCAGATCAAGATCGTGTTCCTGACCATTCATGATAATGATGCTTTTCTATTCGAAGCCATCCGCAGTGGTGCCAGGGGATACTTGCTCAAAAACATGCCTGTATCTAAACTGATGGCTGCTCTGCGCGCGCTGGAGCGCGACGAAGCTGCCATCTCGCGACAGATGGCGGCGCGCATCATGCAAGAGTTTGCTCGCATCAGTAAAACCGGTGCCGGCAGCGACGCCGCCCTGACCACGCTCACCCGCCGCGAGCTGGAAGTTCTAATTGCGCTGGCTTCCGGCGCTTCCAACGAAGAAATCGCTGGACGGATGTTCATCTCGGTCAGCACTGTGAAAAATCATATTCATAATATCCTGGAAAAATTGAACCTCAAGAACCGGCGTGAGCTTGCCCATTTTGCCGAACGGCATGGTCTTAAAATCTCAACTCCGCGCTAATTACTTCAATATTGACTTTCTCTCTGTGCCCCTGTGCGCTTGGTGGCTTAGAAATTAATCCTATTGACAATCAACACTGGATAGAAGGGGATAGTAATTGTTTCAGTTCGCTCAAGGTGGGATTTGTAACCCAAGATGTCGGTTTTCGACCAATGTGGGGTAAGCTCTAACGACGCCTCATGAGGACATTTCCCTTTGCCGAACCAACAAAAGAACTAGATCTCGCGATCTAGGAAAGTTTCCTTGTTATTAAGATAATATAGATCGAATTTAGTCTAGATATGGGGGTTTCGATGCATGGATTTTTCCTCATATTTCGTTAACATCTCAATAACCGAAAACAGCATTATTCCTTTGATCTACACCTCGTTGACAGGAATTTCTGGGGACCATCCGTGAAAAACGTCCTCATTATCCAAAGCGAAAACTTATTGGAAGCAGGGCTGGTGACTCTTTTATCGTCTTTCGAGGGCATTCAGGTGCATGGGGTGCGCGTTGAGGATTTGCCTGGCTTAATGGCTTCGCTCCAGCAGGAGCAGCCGGATGTCTTGATCCTCGACGAAACCGTTGCACAAACCTATTTGGAGAGCATCTTACCGCTGCTCATGTCCTATCCAAAACTGCGGACGATAGTTGTTAGCCTGCGTGAGAATTCGCTCAGCGTCTATGACAAAAGCAAAGTCAGCGTCCAACATATCAGTGATTTTCTAACCATCCTTTGACAGCTTGGGGTGGTTTTCTGCGGAGCGGTCGTTTCTTGATTACGAGTAATTCAACTATAGTCTATGTGAGAGGACGGAGGACAGTATGAGACGAGGTAAATTCTTATTCGTGTCTGGCATTCGCATCTTGGTCTTGTTTGCAATCGTGCTCGGCGCTGTGCATATTCGCTCGCAACCAGCCAAGGCGGAGACCAACACCCTCACCCTGCGCGTGGTCAGCGCGCGTACCGAGCCTGACCATCCCGGCGGACCGGTTGTACAGGGTCAGGTGATCAGTCAGTATAAGTTCTTGATCAATGTGGATAATACTGGCGACCCCACCCAGCCACGTGAAGATGGCTGCTCGCCCGCCGATGTGGGTTACCCGGATAGCTGCGACTGGCCTTCCATTCGGCAGGTTCCGGGCGCAGCGCCGATTTTTACCCAGGGCGATGAGAGCGTGTTGAACGAGACCACCGGCATCCCCAATCTGCCAGACGGCAAATATTTGATTTCGGTGCTGGCCGATGGCTATAAGATCGGCGGGGCGCATTTCACCGTGCCTCTGCCAGATCCGGGCCTGGTGACTGTCGAGTTGCAGCCCCATCCTTTGCCGCCTGCCACCATGCGCATTAAGGTGTTTGAGGATATATCTCCCACCAACGGACAGTTCGACGCCCCCGCCGAGCATGGCTTGGCGGGCTTCACCGTCCTTATCAATGACATTGTAGGGCAGGTTTCTACCGATGTCTTTGGCAACCCGCTTTGCACTCAATACGATGCAGACGGCAACCCTCTGGGGCAGACTAATTGCCTGGTCAGCGACGCCAACGGCGACATCGTAGTGCCAAACCTGGGTCCGAACCGCTATGATGTCAACATGACCGCTCCGAGCGGTGAAACCTGGGTGCAGACCACCACCCTGGAAGGCTCGCACAGTTGGGATACCTGGTTACAGGAAGGCGGCACCGGTCTGGATAACGAGTTTGTTAACGCCGGCGAGCCTTTCCCCTGGACGGTGTTTGGCTTCGTTCGACCAACGGATCTGCTCAATGATCCCCAGGTCACTGGCGGCGTTTCGGGCGTGGTTGTTTCCGCTTCTGTGTATGTCCCCTGGGGCGGCGGAGGCTTGCCGTACTACGGCGGCCAATGGGGTGGCCTGAGCGGCGCCAAGCTTACCGGCCCAGTCTCAGACGCTTGGGTGGCGCTCTCCGATCTGCAGAACGGCGATACCGCAGTGTATGTCGGGCCGGTGGATCAGAACGGCGCTTTTAACATCCAGAATGTCCCCGACGGCAACTATCTGTTCACCTATTGGGATTACCGTCAGCACTACATCCTCGATTGGATGCAGGTGGTCGTCTCCGATGGTCAGGTGACGGATCTGGGCACGCCCTTTCTCACCGGCTGGTTCACCTGGGTGGAAGGCTACGTCTTCGAGGATACCAACAGCAATGGCAAGCGCGATCCCGGCGAGCGCGGCATCCCCGATTACTTGATTGTGTTGAAGGATCGTGACAACACC
>DYGV01000231.1 GCA_020724505.1 Anaerolinea thermophila | reverse complement strand
CCGCTTCGAGCTGGCGTGCATCTCCGGTCCAAACGGCGCGGGCAAGTCGTCTCTATTGGATGCAATCACCTGGGCGCTGTTCGGCCAGGCGCGCAAGCGAGACGACTCGCTCATCAATGCTCAGTCCTCCACAGCCAGAGTCAGCCTGGCGTTTGCTTACGAAGGGAATGTTTATCGCGTGCTGCGCGCCAAGCCACGTGACAAGACCGCCGTACTGGAATTTCACATCTTGCAACGTGAGCCTGCGTCTCCGATAGATAATTGGGCAAACCTCTCTGGTTCCTGGCGGCCGCTGACTGAACGTAGCCTGCGCGAGACCGAAGCGCGCATTCAACAGACGCTGCGCATGGATTACGAGACATTCATCAACGCTTCCTTTTTTCTTCAGGGAAAGGCAGACCAGTTCACCCAACAACGCCCCGGCGACCGCAAACGCATCTTGAGCAGTATCCTGGGGCTGGAGATCTGGGAGAGCTACAAAGAACGCGCCGCCCAGCGACGTAAAGACGTTGAGGCGGAAATTCGCAGCCTGGATGGGCGATTGCAGGAAATCAACGCCGAGCTGGCTGAGGAAACGAGCCGTAAACAACGCCTGGCCGAGTTGGAAGCCGACCTGGAGCGCTTGAGCCAACAGCGGCAAAGCCAGGATGTGGTGGTGCAGAATGCGCGCCAGATCTACGCTACACTTTTAGAGCAGGGGCGACTGGTGGAAGCACTCAAACGCCAGGTCGAGGCGGCGGAGAAGCGCCTCATGGATGCAAAAGAATTGCTGCTTGCACGTCAGCAGGAACGCGGCAATTATGCCGAGATGTTGGCGCGCGCCGAAGAAATTCAGGCGAGATATAAAGCCTGGCAGCAGGCGCGACGAACGTTGGAAGAGTTCGAAAAAATCGCCGCCCAGTTCCGCGAGCAAGAGAAACAACGAGAGGCGCCACGCCTGGAAATCCAAACCGCCCGCGCCCGCCTGGAGCAGGAATTACAGGGGTTGATCACCCGCCAGGTTGAGATCGAGGCCAGCGCAAGCGAAATGGCGGACTTAAGTCAACGCCTCCAGGCAGTGCAGGCTGAAACAAAGCTGGCTGAAGAGCAATTGAATCTACGCGCCGATTTAGACGCTCGGAGGCAAAAGGCGATTCAGGAACAGGCAGAAATCCAGGCCGAAAACCAACGGCTAAAGAAAGAGATGGACGAGTTGAAAGCGCGCTTGAACCAACTACAAGTCACCGAAGGCGCGGCGTGCCCTCTCTGCGGTCAGCCGTTATCTCCAGAAGACCGAAAAACGCTGATTGAGCAAATCTCTGCTCAGGGGACGCAGATGGGCGACCGATACCGGGCGAACTGTGTCTTGCTCAAAGAATCCGATGAGCTGGTGAAAGACTTGACCCAACAGGTCATCGCGCTGAGCGAAGTGGAAGCCGAACTGCGCAAGCACACTCAGACTGAGGCGCAGCTCAATAGCCGCCTGGAGGCACTGGAAACTGCGCGTCGCGATTGGGAGAGGACGCACGCGCCGCGTTTAGAGGAGATCCGCCTCGCGCTCCAAAGCGAAAATTACGCCCTGGAGGCCAGGGCGCGGCTTGCAGAAATTGATCGGGCGCTGAGCGCCATCGGCTATGACGCCGCGGCGCACGACGCTGCCCGCCAGACGGAGGAGACAGGGCGCGCCAGCGAAGACGAAATGCGCGCTCTGGAAAAAGCGCGCGCCGCGCTGGCGCCGCTGGAACGCGAAATCGCCGGCTTGCAGCAGCAATTGGAGGCAATCGAAAACGAGTTGCACCATCAAAAACAGGAATACCAAAACGCGGCGGCAAATCTGGAGGCCGCTCGCAGCCAGGCGCCAGATCTAAACCAGGCGGAAAACCTGCTCATCGCGCTGCAAGAACAGGAAAGCCGCCTGCGCATGGAGGTCGGCGCGGCGCGGCAGAAAGTGGATGTGCTGGATGAACTAAAGAGCCGTAAAAAGGCTCTGGAAGCTCAGCGCGAGCAATATGCCATCCGGGCGCGGCAATACAAGCAACTGGAGCGCGCCTTCAGCAAAGACGGCGTGCCGGCGCTGCTCATCGAGCAAGCGCTGCCAGAGATCGAAAACAAAGCCAACGAGATCCTTGCCCGTTTGAGCAGCGGCAGCATGTCGGTGCGCTTCATCACTCAGGCGGCTTACAAAGATAAGAGCCGCGATGACTTGCGCGAGACGTTGGACATTCAGATCAGCGACGGGGCGGGGACGCGCGACTATGAGATGTTCTCCGGCGGGGAGGCGTTTCGGGTGAACTTTGCTATTCGACTGGCGCTATCCGAGGTGCTGGCGCAGCGCGCCGGCGCGCGCCTGCAAACCCTGGTGATTGACGAGGGATTTGGCAGCCAGGACGCGCAAGGACGCCAACGATTGATCGAGGCCATCAACCTGGTGCGCTCCGATTTCGCTAAGATTATTGTCATCACCCATATTGACGAACTCAAAGACGCCTTCCCCAACCGCATCGAGGTGGAGAAGACCGCCCTCGGCAGCCTGGCGCGGGTGATATAAAGGACATGACCGAGCAGCGAGTCTTACTGGCAGTTTTGGCACATCCCGATGACGAGTCGTTCGGCATCGGCGGCACGCTGGCTTTGTACGCCGCGCGCGGCGTCGCAGTACATCTGATCTGCGCCACGCGTGGAGAAGCCGGCGAAATCGCTCCAGAGTTGTTGCAGGGATACAACTCGATCGCCGAGCGCAGAGTATCCGAATTGCGCTGCGCTGCCGGCATCCTGGGGTTGAGCGGAGTGTATTTTCTGGATTATCGCGATTCAGGCATGCCTGGCTCGCCAGATAACCGCCATCCGCAGGCGCTGGCAAATGCGCCGCTCGATCAGGTTGCCGCGCAAATTACCACGTATATCCGTTTGCTTCGCCCGCAGGTGGTGATCACGTTCGATCCTATTGGCGGCTACAAACACCCCGATCATATCGCCATCCACCAGGCGACCGTGCGAGCTTTTCAGTTGGCGGGAACAGAAGATTTCACCGACTCGCAGAGCTTGCCGCCTTTTCAGCCGCAGGGGTTGTATTTTCACGTCATCCCCAAAAAAGCATTGCGCCTCGTTGTTCGTTTCTTGCCGCTTTTCGGGCGTGATCCGCGTAAATTTGGCCGCAATGGAGATATTGATCTGGTTGCCCTGGTGGAGGAAGGCAACTTTCCCATCCACGCCCAAATTGACTGCCGCAGCGTGCAGGATAAAAGGGAGCAGGCTGCTGCCTGTCACGCCAGTCAACTGGACGGCGGCCCGCCTCGGCGAGGGTTTGTCGCCTGGTTGTGGCGGCAGTTCGGTGGGAAGGAATATTACATGCGCGCTTACCCTGTTGTAGATACCCGCCACAGAGCGCACGACCTCTTTCAGGGACTTGGGGCGGATACGTTTCGCTAATCCATAGCAGGCGACGGCTGCGCCAATCCCAACTCAGCTCGCCGGGCAGGCTTGGTAACTCCAGGCTTCGTTCTCCAACCGATGTCGGGTAAGTGCTAACAACCACTTTTAAGTACACCCTGTTTGAAAGATCAGCCGGGCGCGGCTGAAAATTTCCTGGTATACTTTGGGTAATTCGGCCAGGCGGCCGGGCGCGATATGTGCTGGCGGTTCCTGGTTGAAGGAAAGATTGTATAAAAATTTAGAACTGATGGATCGCCAGCTACTCGACGATCGTGGGGTAGCTGGCGCTCCCTGAGTTCTTCAGGAGGAAGACACCATGAAGCGATCAACTCAGGGCGCGGGGGAGATCGAGTCCCCTCAGGCGTTTGCACGTCGGTTGGGTTTGAAATTTAATCAGATATCGCTGCTAACTCGCGCGCTAACCCATCGCTCATTTCTAAACGAACACCCCGATGAAACATTAGAAGACAATGAGCGGTTGGAGTTTTTGGGAGACGCCGTGCTGGATTTCCTCGTCGGCTCATGGCTCTATAAGCGATTCCCCGAAATGCGCGAAGGAGACTTGACTCGGCGGCGCGCCGCGCTGGTTTGCACCGAACAGCTTGCCGAGTTCGCCAATCAATTGCAATTTGGCAAAGCGCTGCGCCTGGGCCGCGGCGAAGGCGAAGGCGGCGGTCGTCAGCGTCGGGCGTTGCTCTGCGCGGCGTTTGAAGCGGTGGTTGGGGCGCTATATCTGGATAGCGGTTTGGAGGCGGTCAACCGTTTCATCGAACCGCTCTTAGCCAATGCGGTCAATGAGATCTTGCTCACCAACAGCGACCAGGATCCTAAGAGCCTGCTGCAAGAACGGGTGCAGGCGATGGGTTTTGGCCCGCCTGTCTATCAAACTGTGCTAACCAGCGGCCCGGAGCACATGAAATCCTTCCAGGTGGAAGTGAAAATTGGCGGGACCGTTTATGGGCGCGGCGATGGCCCCAGCAAGCAAGCTGCCGCCAAGGCGGCCGCCCGCGCGGCGCTGGAGCGTTTGGAGCAAGAGGCAATTGAAGGGTATTTGCCATCATCCAAATCCCCGGGGTCAAACGGTCGGTCTCAAAATTCTTCCAATTGATGACGCATTTGCTCTATTTCTATGCCCACGCGTTTGAAATCGCTCGAACTGCACGGATATAAAACATTTGCAAACCGCACCATTTTCGAATTTGCCGAAACTGTGACGGCGATCGTTGGCCCGAACGGCAGCGGCAAGTCGAACATCGCTGATAGCCTGCGCTGGGTGCTGGGCGAACAATCCTATAGCC
Organism: Anaerolinea thermophila; assembly: GCA_020724505.1. Taxonomy (GTDB): domain Bacteria; phylum Chloroflexota; class Anaerolineae; order Anaerolineales; family UBA4823; genus RBG-16-57-11. The sequence continues at coordinate 339 of DYGV01000231.1, read as the reverse complement.
TGTTGCGCGGCAAAAAGACTGAAGACATGATTTTCGCCGGCTCAGAAAGCCGGGCGCGCGCCGGCATGGCTTCAGCCACAATTACCTTCGATAACAGCGACGGCTGGCTGCCGATAGATTTCAGCGAAGTCGCCATCACCCGCCGGGCGTACCGCGATGGCCTCAACGAATATCTGATCAATGGACAACGCGTGCGTTTGAAGGATGTTTCGGAGCTGCTCGCCCAATCTGGCTTGGCCGAGCGCACCTACACCATCATCGGTCAGGGATTGGTGGACGCGGCGCTGTCTTTGAAAGCGGACGAACGCCGTCGCCTCTTCGAAGAAGCGGCAGGGATCG
>DYGV01000022.1:18495-36712 GCA_020724505.1 Anaerolinea thermophila | reverse complement strand
GTTTTTCTTGGCAGAATAAACTTACCAGAAGGTCTTCTTTTTTGCACCCCCAAAACGACACCTCCCGAATATTAAATTCGGGAGGTGTCATGTTTTGTTTTGGTAAAAGCTGGGCGCGGTTTAATGCGTCAGAATCTGCGATAGAAATAATTTTGTGCGTTCTTCTTTCGGGTGGGTGAAGATTTCCTCCGGTGTGCCGCTTTCTACAATTTGACCTGCGTCAAAGAAGTACATGCGATGGGCGACGGCTTTGGCAAATCCCATCTCATGGGTCACTACCAACATCGTCATACCACTTTTAGCCAGCTCGATCATCACATCCAACACTTCTTTGATCATTTCCGGGTCCAGCGCGGAGGTCGGTTCATCGAAGAGCATAATCTTGGGTTGCATGGCCAGGGCGCGGGCGATGGCGACGCGCTGCTGTTGGCCGCCAGAGAGCTGACCGGGATATTTGTGCGCCTGTTCAGGGATGCCTACCCGCTCTAATAGCTGCATGGCGATTTCTTCGGCTTGCTCTTTTTTCCACTTGCGCACCCATAGCGGGGCGAGGGTAATGTTTTGCAGAACGGTGAGATGCGGAAACAAGTTGAAGGACTGAAAGACCATGCCGGTCTCCATTCGCACCCGCTCGATGTTCCGAACATCGTGCGATAGCTCGATGCCATCTACAATAATCTGGCCGCGCTGGTGTTCTTCCAGACGGTTCAGCGTGCGGATAAAGGTAGATTTACCCGATCCTGAAGGGCCAAAAATTACGACCACCTCTCCTTTGTGCACTTCCATGTTGATGCCGCGCAGGGCGTGAAAGTGGCCGAACCACTTGTGCACATCGCGGGCGATAATGATCGGCTGAGCGGCGGTGGATTCTTGGGCGGCGGTGTTGTCAACAGAATTTCCCATGGAAGACTCCTTTGGTGGGGTGCGTGTGAGGATGGCTGCGCTAACAGCGGTGCTATTAGTCAGCGCAATTAGCGCTCACCCACCCCTAACCGCTTTTCCAAGCGGCGGCTGGCGTAAGACATGCCATAACTGAACACCCAATAGATTAATGAGATGAATAAATATACCTCGCGCTGGAAGCTGACATATTGCGGCTGCGCCAGGATACTGCGCGAGATACCCAGCAGCTCCAGCAGCCCTATGGTTGCTACCAGAGAGGTGTCTTTAAACAGGGCGATGAACAACCCCATGATTACCGGGATCACCGTGCGCAACGCCTGCGGCAGGATGATCAATGCCATGGTATGGAAACCGCTCAATCCCAGGGCATGGGCAGCCTCGAACTGACCGCGTGGGATAGCCTGCAACCCACCACGCACATTCTCGGCTAGATAGGCAGCGGTGAACAAGGTGATGCCCACCATGGCGCGTAAGACACGATCGGGGCGCACACCGCTGGGCAAGAACAATGGCACCATTACACTGGACATGAACAGGATGGTCACCAGAGGCACGCCGCGGATCATTTCAATGTAGGTGATGCTCACCCAGCGAGCCGCTGGCAGGCTGGAGCGACGACCTAATGCTAATAATACGCCTAGGGGGAACGAGAACAGGATGCCAACCACAGTTAGCAGGAAGGTCAGCATCAGGCCGCCCCACAAGCTGGTAGGCACAGCCGGCGCCAGGTTTTCCAGCAGCCCGCCGCCGCGGATAATGATCAGCACGGCGGGGAAATATAACACCCCCAAGATCACCACCGCCCGTCCCAGCTTTATCCCCTGCCAGCGCCCTAGCCCGAAGGCGAGCAGGGCGGTCAGCGCTAGCCCGAATAGGTGAGTGCGCGCCTCGCTGCTCAGATCTGGGTAGAGAGCAAACAAGAGGGGCGATAATAGCAAAATGACGCTTGGCCAGAGCTTCTGACGCGCCCAAACCCCCAAGGAAAGGCCAATGATGCCAGCCAATAAGAACAGGCATAACCAGGCGCGCCAGGTCTCGGCGGCTGGATATTGCCCCACCATGAGCAGACGGAAATTGACCCGCACCACCTCCCACTGCGCCTTGCTCACCGCCCAGGTGATGAGCGGCCGTGCAAGCGCGTATAGCACGCCCAGCATGAAGAAGGTCAGCAAGGTATCGTACCAGGTTTTGAACAGGTTTTTGCGCGCCCATCCCCAGAGGGTGCTACTTTCCGATGGCGGTGGCAGGACATTGGCTTTAGAGTAAACGGTGGTCATGGCGTCAGCGCTCCACCAGCCGCACGCGGCGGTTATACAGGTTCATCAGGGCAGAGGTGAGCAGGCTGATAGATAAATACACCGCCATCACTAGGGCAATCACTTCCACAGCTCTGCCGCTCTGGTTCAGCACCGTCCCTGAAACATGGAATAGTTCCGGGTAGCCGATAGCCACTGCCAGCGATGAGTTTTTGGTCAGGTTCAGATATTGGCTGGTCAGCGGCGGAATGATTACGCGTAGCGCCTGTGGAAATACCACCAGACGCAGGGTTTGAAAGCCGGTTAACCCCAGCGATTTGGCTGCCTCCACCTGGCCGCGCGAGACCGATTGAATGCCTGCCCGAACCACATCGGCAATGAACGCTGAAGTATAGATAGAAAGGCCACTGAGCAGAGCCATGAACTCAGGTGAAAGCTGCAAGCCGCCAGCCAGACGCAACCCCTGCACGGAGGGCAAGTTCGCTTCCAACGGCGGAGCGGGAAGCAGCAACCAGCCGGCTGCTGCAACGAGCAAGAAGGTGAGCATTGACCAGAAAAACGTCAGCGGCGGGCGTCCGCTTCGCTTTCCATACCAGGATAATCCCAACGCCAGCAGCAGCGCCAGGATGAGCGCTGCGCCTAGAAACTGCAAATAGAGGGGGAAGGTCGCTGTGGGTGTTCCCCAGGGGATGGCCACGCCACGGTTTGTCAGATATACCGGCCCGGGTAGGATAATGGCTTCGCGCACGCGGGGAAATTGAACGAAAACGGTGGAATAGAGAAAGATCAGCAATACCAACAGCGGGAGATTGCGCAGCAGTTCGATGTAGCCACGCGCCGCTGAGCGGACTAAAAAGTTGCCAGAGAGTTGCGCCACGCCAAAGATGACCCCCAGCAGCGTAGCCAGGATAATCCCCAGCCCAGAAACGAGCGCAGTGTTAAGCAAACCAACGGCGAAGGCTTGTAGATATGTGTGACTGCGATTATAGGGGATCAAATGTTCGCCGATGTCAAAGCCGGCGGTCAGGCGCAGGAAATCAAATCCCAGCCCCAGTCCTTGTTGACGCAGGTTGGTCAGCATGTTGCGGATGAAATAACCCAGGATGAGAGCCAGCGCCAGCAGAAAGATTGCCTGGACAAGTGCTTTCAGGAAACGTTCGTCCCGCCAAAAGGGGATGGCGTGAGAAGTAATAGCTCGGCGGTTATTCATGCGATGATGCTCTTGAGATTGTCGTGAACGGCTTACCGAGGGCAGCAGTTTTACCTGCCGCCCTCGGAATTAGCGCCCATAGAACCCTTGTTCCTCCTTCTTTATAGACGAAGGATGACAAAGCGGGCGCGAGGCGATTACCGGAAGGGCGGCGAGTAGAGCAGACCGCCGTTGGTGTACAGGCTGTTCAGACCGCGCGGGATGAAGGTGGGCGTGCCCTCGCCCAGGCTGCGATCGTAGATTTCGCCGTAGTTGCCCACCAGTTTGATGATGTTGTAGGCAAAATCATTGCTCAAACCAAGCTTGGCACCCAAATCGCCTTCTAATCCTAACAGGCGTTTTATCTCCGGGTTTTCGGTGCTGCTGCGGATTTCATCCACATTGGCCGATGAAATGCCGTATTCTTCAGCCGCGAAAGTGGCGAAAATCGTCCACTTGACGATGTCCAGCCACTGATCGTCGCCATGGCGCACCACCGGGCCAAGCGGCTCTTTTGACAAGGTGACATCCAGAATCACGTGATTGTCAGGATCTGGGAGCAAGCCTTTCGCTACCGACGAGAGTTGCGACTTGTCTGAAGTCACCGCGTCGCAGCGCCCCTCGGCGTAGGCGCCATAGGTGGCGTTCACATCGTCAAAGACCGCCGGCGTGTAGCTGATGCCTTCGGTAGCCATCACATCGGCCAGGTTCAACTCAGTGGTGGTGCCTTTCTGGACACAGATCGTGCCGCCTTCCAGGTCTTGCAAGGCAGCGATGCCGCTGTCCTTCGGCACCATGATGCCCTGCCCATCGTAGAAGGTGGTGGCGGTGAAGTTTAATCCCAGCTCGGTGTCGCGTACCAGCGTCCAGGTGGTGTTGCGTATTAGCACATCAATCTCGCCGGTTTGTAGCACGGTAAAACGTTCCTGCGTGGTGGTGGCGCGGAATTCCACTTTGCTTGGATCGCCGAAGATGGCAGCAGCCAGGGCGCGGCAGAAGTCGGCGTCGAAGCCGGAGAAATTGCCTTGTGGATCGAGGAAGCTGAAGCCGGGCAGTTGACCGTTCACGCCGCAGATCAGATTGCCGCGCGCTTGCACTGCCTTGAGGGTATCGCCAAAGCCGGGCGCCTGGGCGACCTCGATTTTCACCTGCGGTGTGGCGGCGGTCGCCTCCCCTGGTACTGGTACTTCTACCGTAACCACCACTGTACGCACCACTTCTACCGTCTCCACGACTGGCTGAGCCTGCGCTCCACCGGCGGGAGCGGTCGCCGGCGCACTTGGGCGGCAGCCGGCAATCACCAACGTCGAGATTATTAACAGGATAAACAGGGTTGAAAGTTTGCGTGACATGTTCCTCTCCTCCAGCGAAATCGTTTTTCGATTGATGAATAGATCTCAAGGGAAAATAAGCCTTTGAGCCTTTGAGTAGGATTGCCTCCTTTCTCCCCGCCTGCGCTCTGCTTATGGCAAGATGGTGCGCCGCAACCGCTGAGCTGAGCGCCAGCGAGAACTGAGATGGTTTGTCGGATGCAAGGACGAGGCTGTGTTGTATTGAACAAGCGCCAGCAGGATATGTTCAATTATAGGGAAAAATGCTCAGAGGGCAAGAGGAATGAAAGAAATTGATGTAAAAAAGCGCGGACTTGGTAGGATAAGTCGCTGCCCAACGGGTGGGATCGTCCTTAAGGCTCTTTTGATTGCGAAATTGTTGGGGAACAGATAAAATAGCCGCAGATTGCAGTCTGCTCCTCGATAGTGAGCCCCGTGATGATCTCCCGCCGACCGCCCGTCCCGCCGTTACTCGTCTTGACCCTGGGGGTTATGGCGGTATCTACGGCTTCGATTTTTATCCGTTACGCCCAAGAGGATGCTCACTCGCTGGTAATCGCCGCCTGGCGGCTGACATTGGCGACGCTATTGCTTGCCCCCCTGGTCATCGGAGTCCCTGCCCGACGCGCGGAACTGGCACAACTCACCAGTAGAGAATTGGGGTTAGGGGTGCTTTCGGGCTTATTTCTGGCAGCGCATTTCGCTACGTGGATCAGCTCATTGGCTTATACTACAGTCGCTAGCTCGGTGGTCTTTGTGGACACAGCCCCCTTGTGGGTGGGGTTGTTGGCGCCGCTGGCGCTGGGTGAGCGCATTAGCCGACCGGTGAAGATCGGCATGATATTGGCTGTTTGCGGGGGCGTTGTGGTAGGAATTAGCGATGCCTGCGCTTGGGGTGAGGCGCGCTTGATCTGCCCGCCGCTGAGCGATTTCTTCGGTGGACAGGCATTCTTCGGCGACTTGCTGGCGTTGATTGGGGCGATTACAGCGGCAGCGTATCTGGTCATTGGCCGACGCGTGCGTGAGCGGGTTTCGCTGATCACGTATATCTTTGTTGTCTATGGCGCGGCGGCGCTGGCGCTGATTATCATCATGTTGCTGGCCGGGCAGCCGGCGTTTGGCTATCCTCTGATCGCCTATGGCTGGTTTTTGGCGCTGGCGATTTTTCCCCAATTGCTGGGACATACCAGTTACAACTGGGCCTTGGCGTATCTGCCGGCGGCGTATGTCTCCCTGGCGCTGTTGGGTGAACCCATCGGTTCCACGCTGCTGGCAGCGATTTTTCTGGGCGAGATCCCAAGCTTGCTTAAGATCGGCGGCGCGGCGCTGATCCTGACGGGGATTTATGTCGCAACAACGAAGAAGATGTGAACAAGGGCATTAACAGATCCGTTGTGTGTCTTATTCGAGTTGGCGCTTTTATCATATTTTGGATTTCTTCGGTTATACTTGACTTTTCAGGTCAATTAAGTTAGCATTAGAACATAGGTTCTAAATATAGGCTAAAGCGCCTGGAAAGGAATATAGCAATGGTATCTGAGCAGAAGAACATCAACAAATGGTCGGGTGCGTATATCAATGGCGCGGCCGGCCATGCGTTCGTCCAGGGAAAAGATTTGATCTCCCAGCTCCGCTCCGCGCTCAACGGCCGCGTGATTGCGCCGAAAGACGCCGGGTATGAAGAGGCGCGCGCCCTCTTCTATGGCGGTATTGACCGACGACCGGCGATCATCGTACGGGCGAAGGATGCAAACGATGTGGCGCGAGTTGTCACGCTTGCCGGTGAAACGGGCCTGGAACTCTCTATCCGCAGCGGTGGGCATAGCATTGCAGGTCATAGCGTAGCGGATGGAGGAATCATGCTGGATCTATCAGACATGCGGGCGATCAACATCAATGTCGAACATCGTACTGCCTGGGCGGAGACTGGGCTGACGACTGGCGAATACACGCTTGCGACCGGGGCGCATGGTCTGGCGACCGGTTTCGGCGATACAGCCTCGGTAGGGATTGGAGGGATTACATTGGGCGGCGGCGTTGGCTATCTGGTTCGCAAACATGGTCTTACCATTGATAACCTGCTGGCTGCGGAACTTGTGACTGCGGATGGGCAACTGCTACGCGTTGACACAGAGTCGCATCCAGATTTGTTCTGGGCAATCCGCGGCGGCGGTGGCAACTTCGGCGTGGCAACGCGTTTTCTGTTCCGGTTGCATGAAGTCAATACAGTTGTGGGTGGGATGTTGATCCTGCCAGCCACGGCTGCTCTCATCGCCTCATTCATTGCCCTGGCGGAGGTCGCTCCGGAGGAGCTTTCGATAATTGTTAACATCATGCCCGCTCCGCCAATGCCGTTTGTGCCAGCCGAACATCACGGCAAGCTTATCCTCATGGCGTTGATGTGTTATGCAGGCGCGAGCGAATCTGGGGAACGCGCTATTGCCCCCTTCCGGGCATTAGCTACCCCAATTGTAGATCTTGTGCGCCCGATCAGCTATCCGGAGATGTACCCGCCAGAAGATGGTTCTTATCATCCCACAGCAATAGGTCGCACTTTATTTTTAGACGCCGTAGATCGCGCGACAGCAGAGTTGATAGTAGAACGGCTAAATGCCTCAGATGCTCCCATGCGTGTGGCGCAGCTTCGGGTGTTGGGCGGAGCAATGGCGCGGACGCCTGCTGACGATACTGCGTTTGCTCATCGTGCAAGCCGGATTATGGTAAGCGTCGCCGCGTTTTATAGCGGGCCTGAGGATCAGGCAGAGCGTCAGAGTTGGGTTTTGGATTTTGCCGCGGCGTTGCAGCAAGGAGATTCTGGGGTGTATGTTAATTTCCTGGGCGAAGAGGGCGAGGCGCGTGTTCGTGCTGCTTATCCGGGGGCGACCTGGGAGCGGCTTCGGAAGATCAAGACCCGCTATGATCCGACCAACCTGTTCCACCTCAATCAGAACATCCCGCCGTTGTAGAGATTAATGGAGGTATGTGTAAGAGAAACGAAATCGGTGATATTTGTGTCAGCATTGGAGCGCCCAGATTTTCTGGCAGGGATTGTCGCTAGATGTTAACGCCTAACTGGAGAATGATCACCTTTTCATGCTCCCAGGGTTACCATCTAGCGGCTCTCTTCTGGAAGATTGGCTTATCCACTTGGCAGATATAGAACGAGACCTCGTATCAAATTATCCTATTGATATTCGCCAGGGTTGGTGTATCTTGTCGGCGTAAAACGTCCCGCGAGCTTCTCTAAAAGCAAGCCTGTAGCTCAGGAGCCTGCAGCGCGTTCATGGTCAAAATTTATAAAAGGTCAATAGGAGCATAGGATGTATTCTGCACCATCCATTGAAGAGCAAATTGTTTATGTGGGAAAACTGCTGTTTAAGCGGAGGCTGATGGACATATCAGGGGGCAATATAAGCTGCCGCTCTGGTGTATATATTTATATGACGCCCACCGGCGCGGGCCATCAATATCATTGGAATATTCCGCCTCAAGAGATTCTTTGCACCCACATTGACAGCGATGAGCTGCTTGAACACCCTAAACGCTCCCGGGAAGCTATTTCACATCTGTTGGTTTATCGGGCTTATCCTACGGTTCGGGCAATTATCCACGCGCACCCAATTCATGTGCTGCCGTTTTGCGCTGCTGAACGTGCTATCCCGGCGGTGATCAAATCGGCGCAAGTGTTTGGTGCGGAATTTGGATTTATCGAAGAAAAGCCTGAATATTCGTACGAACAAGGCGAAGAGATCGTCGCTCGCTTGCAACCTCTCGCTGGGCTTCTGGAGCAACAGGCTGCGGCGCTGTTGATGCCTAAACACGGCGTATTCATTGCCGCGGCGAGCTTAGCATATGCAGTAGATTGCCTGGAATGTTTGGATCTAAACGCGTACTGCGTTTTAGCGCAAAAATGGCTTTCCCAACCATAAGCCCTCTTTGACTTTTGTGAGCAACGCTCTGCGTGAAGCTTTTTGATAAAGTTGAGGGGCAAATAGAGTGGGGCGTGTTTACAAACTCAATAACGTCGTTGTGAGGAGAGTTCTTTACAACGAAGCCACCCGATGTTCGGCTCAAATCTCTAGGATGCTTCGCAAAATCTGCTCGCAATGACGATTCTTTGGCAGTTTGCAAACAGGTCCTAGTCGAAAGTGGAAATTTTGGTATATAATATTCTTGAGGGATAATCCATTATGGGATGTGGAGCGAGCGACAAAATGCGACGAAAATTAACCCTCATCGCGGTCCTGGCTTTATTCTTGCTGGGGTCAAAATATCAGGACTTCATGGTATTGACGGTGATCAATAAATCTGGGATGGGCATCGCGATTAGTTTGGTTGCCCAGGATCTGTCGCGAGCTTATTACATTACGATTCCAGAGGGAGATCGAGAACATCCGTATGAGATGAAATTTACTGTCGTCAAAGATCCTTACCGGATGAGGGTGTTTTGGCTGGAAGATAAAGATCCCAAAACGGGGATGCGATGTCAGAGGGTGCGCGGCAGCACATTGGTAGCGCATAGGAATGTCAGAGTAGTTGTAGCAGAGTGCGACCGTTTGCCTCCAAACGCGGGCGAACCTACTATGGTAAAGTTTGGCCGCGTGCGTTGTATTGAATAGGGAAAATAGTATTTTTTTACCTAAACAGGTCAAAATCTAAATTGATTTGCTTTTACTCTTCCCGGATGCCTTGTCATATCGAGGTTGGATGAATCGGGATGGGTGCTATAGGTTATTTCAGAATTCAATAGAATTTTATGAAATAATTCAATCAAATTAATTTGACGTTTTACCTTGCCTGTGTTATATTGCGTTGAATTGTTGATAGTTTCTCTAAAATATCTAAATATAACGATCTGGTCGGTTTTGCGTCTTAATTATGGATTATTCGTGTCTGATTGATCGTAAAACGGAACTGGATTTTGCGGCTCTTTACTGGTTGAAATCCATCCTTACAGTTATGCGCTTTGAACCGAACGCGAGTGGATGTCGGAAGGGCGGAGCGCGCCTGTAGTTGGTCGGATACAGGATGAGGCTGGCGATCCAGTATCAGGCTAGCTTGTAGAGTTTCGGATCTGTTTGTACACTTGGCGCACAGCGAGCATTCATGCTTCAAAGCCTACAGCTTTATCTTTCCCGCCAGGCTTCCAGTTTGGGGCGTTATCTGCTCGAGCAATTCCTCTATCTATCGTTGGGTTGGGTACCGACCATTTTAGGAATTGCTTTACGGGGGATCTTTTACCGGCTGATTTTGAAGATGGATGGTGTAGCAGCGATAGAGAACAACGTCCGTTTGAGGTTCGCTAACTACATTCGTTTGGCTCATGGCGTTTATCTGGATCAACACACCTACTTGCACGCTTGCCCCAATGGAATCACTATCGGACAAAATTCAATCGTTATGTATGGTGCCATTTTGCATGTTTATAATTTTCGCGATATGCCCCATTCCGGCATCACTATTGGCAAAGATTGCCTGATCGGTGAATACAGCGTAATCCGCGGGCAGGGCGGCGTCCACATCGGCGATCGGGTATATACCTCGCCCTTCACGCAGATAATCGCCGTTGATCATGTATTTGATGACCCATCGCGCCCATTTGTCGAACAAGGGATCACGGCTCAGGGGATCACTATTGAGGATGACGTTTGGTTGGGCGCAGGCGCGATTGTCACCGATGGTGTTCATATTGGCAAGGGCGCGGTGATCGCTGCGGGGGCGGTGGTTACTAAAGATGTGCCGGCGCACACAGTGGTGGCGGGTGTGCCTGCAAAACCCATTCGTCAAATTGACGGCGCTGCGCCCGTTGCGCCTGAGCGGATTGTTTATCACACCACAGCAGGAGTGAATGGATGACTACACTTTCAATCGTGATTCCAGCCTACAACGAAGAAAAAGGCATTGCAGAGATTGTTCACCGGGTATTGGCTGTGCGCGAGAAGCTCAACAAGGCAAGCATTGAGCTGATTGAACTCTTGGTTGTGGATGATGGATCAAAAGATCATACGGCGCAGATTATGGGTGAAATCGAAAAGGCTGACCCATGCGTCAAATTGGTTCGCCACCCCCATAATCGCGGCTATGGCGCTGCGTTGAAGACTGGATTTTCGACTGCCCAAGGCGAATTGATTGGCTTCTTGGATGCAGATGGCACTTACCCACCGGAGTATTTTCCAGAGCTTTGTCAGCTTGCCATACAAGGGAATGACTTGGTGATCGGTTCGCGCATGTCGGGGGCGGATAGTAAAATGCCTCTCACTCGCCGCATAGGAAACCTTTTTTTTGCCGGGTTGCTCAGCTTGCTCAGCCATCAAAGCATTTCTGATAGCGCTAGCGGAATGCGTGTTTTCAGAAAGGATATACTGGAGACGATTTACCCCTTACCCGATGGTTTGAATCTCACGCCGGTGATGAGTGCCCGTGCGGTTCATGAAGGTATCAAAATGGTGGAATATCCCATTCCATATAGCGAGCGGATTGGGCGTTCCAAGTTAAGCGTTGTCAGAGATGGATCAATCTTCTTACGCTCCATCATTTGGACGGTATTGTCCTACAACCCGGTCGGCGTTTTCGGGTTTTTCGGGTTGGGCGGCATCTTAGTCACGGCGATCGTGGGAGTGGGGCTGATCATCGCGCGCCTCAGTGGAGTTACAACCATCGGCGCATGGGGCGTTGCTGCTCTGTTTTGGGCGCTTGTATCCGGCATTGTGGGTATCAATATTTTTGCCCTAGGTCTGACATCTAATTACCTCGTTTCATTGTTCAATCGCCGACCGGTTCAAACCAGCTTCAGGGGACGTCAATGGTTGCCGCCGACGTTGGATCGGCATTTCGGATGGCTGGGTTTGGTGGCGATCTTATTGGGATTGTTGGTAGCCAGCGTGAGCCTGGTGCTGGGCATTCGCGGTTGGGAAGTTGCCCGTATATGGCTTTATTTATTAGGAAGCGCGATGTTTATCCTCATGGGCGTCCAATTAGTGATTTATTGGATTTTGATGCGGGTATTGGAAGAGATTAGCCAGAGGGAAAACCTGGTAGAGCGTGATATGCTTGCGGTGACCATTCAATCGAATTCAATCGAAGAGTTGATAAAGTAGATTACAGGTAGGTGGAGTATGGACGACAATCAACATGAAGCGAAGTTTCAGAATCTGGGCAGCCGGCGGCTTCCGCCAGTGCGTATGGCGAATTTTCCGGACGCTGATGGCATTGTGCGGCAGGTTTTACTGGAACGACCGCGCTCGAAAGAGGCGGTGGATATTCTTTTAGTCAACCCCCCCACGCCAGATGGAGAGCTCTGGATTCGCACTCAACATCGCGTTGGGCGGCGCACGCGGGAGAATATGGTCTGGCCGCAAGTGTCATTGGCTCAGATGGCGGCGCTGCTTCACCCTGTGTACAAAGTAAAGATCATAGATGCCAATGCGGAGCGAATGCGCTGGCCGGAATTTGCCCAACTCTTGGACAAATATCAACCCAAGTATTATCTCTCACAGCTAACTGCCCCAACGCTGGAAAATGACATGTATGGCTGTTTTTTGGCGAAAGCACGCGGGGCAAAGACCATTGTTTTTGGCACGCATGTCACGCCGATCCCGCGCGAAACGATGCGTCCCTACCCCAGTTTGGATTATGCCCTGGTTGGGGAGCCGGATCTGACGATCCGCGATTTACTCGACCACCTGGAAGGAAAACTCGATCAGCGTTCGGCGGAGATACAGAGACTCTTTAAGCACTCTGACCCGACTTATAGGCCCTCCTTGAATGAGGATGGCAGTGTCAATATGCATGGCATCAAAGGTTTGAGTTGGCGCGAGGGGGAGCAAATCCATGTGAATCCGCCGCGGCCTTTTATCGCCAGTCTGGACGATTTACCTATGCCTATGCATGAGCTGTTGCCGCTGGATAAATATCGCATGCCGCTCATCAAGGGGCCGTTCACGTTTATCGTAACCAGTCGTGGATGCACAGCCGGCTGTACGTTCTGTATCAAGCATGTGAGCTATCAATATTCGGTGCGAGTGCGCTCGCCCAAGCTAATTATGGAGGAACTCTGGTATCTTAAGAAGCTTGGCATCAACACTATTCACATGTATGCGGATCTGTTCACGGTTGCCCGCGATCAGGTTGTCGAGTTATGCAAGTTGATGATCGAGGAAAAAATAAACATCCGTTGGATGTGCAACAGCCGGGTGGATTATGTGGATGAGGAGATGCTCACGCTGATGGGCAAGGCAGGATGCTACTTCATCTCCTGGGGATTGGAAAGCGGAAATGAGCAAATCTTACGCCATGCGCGCAAAGGCATCTCGCTGGATAAAGTCAAGCGAGCGTTGTTGTGGTCAAAGAAAGCTGGGATCAACAACTGGGGATATTTCATCATTGGCTTGCCAGGCGAAACCGAAGCCAGCATCCGGGATACGATAGATTTCGCCAAGCAACTGCCCTTGGATATTGCCCTTTTCCACATCGCTGCGCCTTACCCGGGCACGCCGTTTTTCTTTGAAGTCGTTCGCAATAACTGGTTCAGACCGGGCACACGCTGGGAGCAGGTGGATATGGACAAAGAAACCGTGTTAGATTACCCAGATTTACCCGCAGAACGGTTGATGTATTGGCAGAAACGCGCTTTCCGTGAGTGGGCGTTCCGCCCGGGTCCGATCATGACCTATTTGAAAATGTTGCTGACGGATAAATCTACTTTCAAATCTGCCGTTCAGGTTGGTTTGGAACACTTGCAATGGTCAACGGGGAAGCGCAGGTTTGCTGAATAATTGGGCGGTTCTCAAACGATGGAGTAATTTATTTGTACTGATCGGTGTCTCGTTTAGCGGCAGTTTATTGTTTTTACTAAAACGGCCGGCCTGGTGGCCTTTGTTAATAGCCTTAATCCCCATAGGGCTAGCTTTCAGCGCCGGCCATTTTCCTTTCAGGCGCGTTGGGTTCGATTGGGTGGTGGGCGTTTTTGGGTTGACAGCGATATTGGGCTTGTGGACGGCTTACGATCCAACCAGCGCTCTGCAAAAGTTTCTCATCCTCATTGCATCAATTTTATTGTCTTATTCCATTGTTGCGCAAAAAACGGGGGATGAGCAATTAATCGGATTTCTTCTTATCGGTTTGGGATGCGCCATTTCGGCAGCCTTTTTATGGGCGCACGATTGGCGCGCTCAGCCGGCGGACTATGAGTGGATCAACCGCTTGGGTCGCAGTTGGGAAGCCGTTCGCCCGCCGATAATTACCTGGCGTACTGCGCCCAACAAAGTGGGCGGCGTCTTGGCGACGTTGTTCCCTTACACGATTGCTGTGGTGTGGGCTAATCTGCCGTCTTCAAAGTGCGTTCCCGGTGGGTGGGGACGAGGAATCTTGGCTTTGCTGGCAGGCTTGCTCATCGCCGTTGGGCTTTTAATGAGCAGTTCCAGAGGCGCATGGTTATCTTTGACATTCGCCTCCTTATTGTGGCTTTTAGCCTTGGTTTATTGGAGAATTCAGGCGCGATTGCGTCCGTTGGCGAGATGGCTACTCCGAATTAGCGGGATGCTTTTAGGGGCAGTTGTCGCCGTTCTGATCTTTAGTCGGATTCAGACTTTTGTTCACTGGTTCGACCGTTTGCCCGGGCTTGCAAGTGGGCAGAGCCGGGCGGAAATTGCGACAAATTCTCTTCGCCTGGTGGTGGACTTTCCCTTTTCTGGCGGAGGATTGAATTCTTTTTCTGGTTTGTATTCACAATACATACAAAGCATCCCCTATTATTTATTCGGCTATAGCCATAATTTTTATCTGGATGTCGCAATTGAGCAGGGGGTTATTGGTTTAGTCAGCCTGGTTTTGATTTTCGGGATAAGTCTTTTTGTTGGCTTCCGCAATCTATATCGTGAGGATCCCGCGCCTCGTAGCCTCTCTTTGATGCGCAATGCGACGTTGGTTGCATTAATGACCATGCTTTTGCATGGCTTTGTGGACGACGCGTTTTATGGCGAGATGGGGACGCCTCTTGTTTTCCTCTTCCCCGGTTTATCAATATATCTGGCAAACGAAAACCCTGGTTTTCTGGGCGGCAATCATTCCCACCGTCGTTATGGAGAATTCGTGCTGGCGGTGATTGCTTTGATGGCGTTTGGGTTGATGTGGGTCTTTCCAAAAGTGGGTTCATATTGGAATACGAATTTGGCCGCAGTGCAGATGGCAAAGCTTCAACTCAAGGATTTTCCTAGCGGGAGGTGGCAGCTTGGTGCTGAGGGTGAAGAATGGAATTCCATAGAAAAAACATTTCTTCGGGCTATTGAGCAAAATAGCCAAAATCGCCCGGCAGTCTATCGGTTGGGATTAATCGCTATGATGCGCATGGATTTCACCAAAGCCGCGGATTTCCTGACCCTTGCTTATCAACTAGATCCCGGACATCGGGGGACGATAAAAAATCTTGGTTATTGCTATATCTGGCTGGGTCAACCGGAACAAGCGCTGTCGTTTCTGAAGAAGATCCCTGAAGCTCGGCAAGAACTGGAAGCCTACACGGGATGGTGGGGACTTCAGGGACGACCAGATTTAGCAAAAAAAGCCGCGCAAATGCTAAAACTATTGCAATAAAGCTCCGCTCAAATACAATCAGCCGGTAAAACTGAGGCGAAACAATGAACCGATCCTTCCCCGCTCTAAGAGGCATTGCAATACTGCTCGTCGTTATCAACCACACGATCCACATGGCGACGAAGTACGCCAGTTCTGTCAACCTGCTCAGTCAGAATCCTTGGATAGGTTACGGATTGTCTCTCCTCTCTGGGCTGGGGATTTTTGCTGTACCCATCTTTTTGTTTCTATCGGGTTGTTTTTTTGCCTACGCCGCCAGCCGCGATGATCGTCTGCGTCCAAATTATAAAATTGTGTGGGTGAATATCTGGCATGTCGCCTTTCCCTACCTGATTTGGACGTTGATATTTTACGTTGAAATATATTTTCTGCATCAAGAACGCTATTCATTGCCCGGATATATTAAGAATATTCTTGCCGGATACCCGTTTAACTTTGTGCCCTTGTTGATCTTTTATTATCTTGTTTCGCCGATCTTGGTGCGTTTGTTGAAGCGATTTGGTTGGTGGGTTCTTGCTATCATCGGTCTTTATCAGATTTTGTTGATCATGATTGTGCATCCCAGCGCGTTTGGCATCAAGCTCCCCTCATATTTTGGTGTATTTGCGCCACCCGTCTTATCCACGCCGCTGGCAGATTGGGCGATCTATTTTCCCTTAGGATTGATCGTGGTGATTCAAGCTAACCGTTTGAGCGCGATGGTCCATAAGTATCGCTGGGGGTTGGTTGTCTTGACGGTTGTCTTATATATATTGGCTTGGCTCTCTGCGATCTCTCTGTTTAAAGCGCCATTGGCGCGCTATCTATGCCCGATGACGTTTCTATTACTCAGTACGAATTTCAAGCGCACTGCAATCCCCATGGTGAGGCAATTGGAGTTGGTCGGCAAGAGGGCGTATGGCCTTTATTTAATGAATCTGTTGATTTTAGATACTACATTGTTTGCGCTAGTATCGCTGTCTCCAGGCGCGCTGGGTTATTATCTCCTTCTATTGCCGATCTTATTCGCGGAGGTACTATTGATCAGTATGGGCTTAATGGGCGCGCTGGAAAGAGAAGTAAAGCCCGAAATTTATCGCTATGTATTTGGCTAACGCGCGCCATATGTCTCGTTTGGTAGGGGAAGAACGGTTCTAAACCAATCCCAACTATGCGGTGCATGGCTCGTACAAATACCAGTTTGCCATACACCGCATAGCTCAGAAAGTATTGAAGAACAACTCTTATGGTGCCTGAATGGCGGCAACCAGGTTTTGAATATAAAACAGGTCTCCCTTTTCGAATGCAGGTACATCGAGATACTTGGATAACTCGCTCCTGGATGCGTTTTGAATGAAGGCTTTGGCCTGGAATAATGCGGGGTAATTATAGAGCGGCGACATCACGCCTTCGTTCATCATCGACTCATAGCGGGAGACGAACCAGTAAGGGGCGATATACTGATATTCTGAAATGGCTTCATCCACGCGAGCGCGGGCGTTCTGGCTGAGATAGCTGCCCAGTTCCGGTACCAAGTAAATGAAATTGCGGGCAATATTCAGCGACCTTTTGTGATAAACCGTATCTACCCAATAGGTGTCTTTTGAGAAAATGCTCACCCGAAGTTCATATAATCGGTTCAATTCGTTGGTGACCTGGGTGCGTAACTGGCTGTCTTGTGTGGTGCGACCGGCTAATTCCTGAAGCCGAAGAAAACCCACGTAACCTGCGATATAAGCGTTTAGCTCATAAGGTTTCTGGCGGAAATAATCGGTCGTTGCTACGCTGGGCACCGGCACTTGAAGTTTGCCCTTGGCCAGATCATACGCTCGCACCGCTTGGTTTGGTTCGACGAGTTGAACATATTTCCACATGGCGTAGAAATTATGCGGTGGGTAAGACCAGGAGAAGCCCCCCAGGTTGGTGCGTTTGGGGAAGTTGCTTAAATCTGCCTGAACTTCGGGCGGCAACGGCATCCATTCACGCGCTGCTCCCTCTGCCCAACCAATCGAGACATACATCATCGGATCGAAATAATCTTGAAATTCGCGCTGTAAGTAAGCGCGGGTCTGTTGTTGAAGTGAAGCAGAAAGGTGCGGATAGGCAATCGAAAGGGTGTAGAGCGTATCGCCGGGATTCTTGAAATAATCTGCCAGTTCATCATACATAAAGTTGCCCTGGTTGTAATAGCCGGGTCTCAGATGACCAGCTTGGATCATCTTAGAGATTTCGGTTTCCAGCCGAGCTTTAAGGTTATCCACAGTAAGGGGTTGGGAAGTGCTTGGCGCAGAACGGATTTCGAGGAGCGGTAGTTTACCAATGGGCGTTCCAGGTCCTAACGCTATAATGGCGTTGCTGCGGTGAATGAATAGCATGTTGCCGTAAGGGACGATGGGGTTTTGGTCGCCATGATTATGATAAATGCCGTTGATGCTGTTCGTATTTCCCTTGTGCCAACCTTGCAAGCGCGGCCATCCCGGCAGAATCGTCCACATATCGTCATAACCCGGGGCTTTTGAGTCCAGATCATAACCCCACAAGTTTTGGGTGCGGATGCCGTTGCGATAGATATCGTAATGATCGCCGACCCTATCGCAACAGATGCTACGATAAATTAAGGTACCGCCGCCAGAGATTGCTTGCGGTTCCGCAATTGCCCCCTGGGCGCCGATCACACTCAGATATGGGGTGCCAATATTCCACCCCATTACTTTACCCTGAGCATCGTAGTATTTTTGCCAAATATTGTTGAAGTATAGGGTGTTATCAGGACCGACGATGGGGGGGTATTGATTGCCGGAATGTGTGCCCCAATAAGCTGCTGGCGCATATTCTGGATAGCCATCGTGATCAACGTCCAGGGTATATTCTGTGCCGTTGACAGTATTCAAGACAATCATGGTTCGGCGCCAGGGTTTGTGTTTATGGGGATCAGCATTGGGGTTGTTCTCAATATACTCCATGATGCG
>DYGV01000022.1:2568-18485 GCA_020724505.1 Anaerolinea thermophila | reverse complement strand
TGCCATCAATCACGGGTTGATCGTGCGCCCAGGATTGCGATGGAACTGTTGGCCCTAATAATGTGCCATCGGGTTCGGTGGGGAACAGATCCACTCGTTGCATGATGTTGTAATGATCATAACGCGTGCCATTGGGATCTACAACGCTCTCAATTCCGGGTCGGATGCCATTGCGATAGCCGAATGCAGCGGAGAAGATCACCTTGTCGCGGAATATCACAGGCCAGTAAGAGTGATAGCCATCGCCGGGTAGCTTTGCCGATTTCCAAACCAACGATCCATTGGAAGCATTGAGAGCGTATGCATGGTTATCGTCTGCTGCGAAATAGATGACCCCATCCTTGTAAGCGGCAGAAAGATGAATGGGACCGCCAGTTTTATATTTCCAGAGCAGTTGTCCTTGTTGCGGGGAACCATGAGCACCGATCGCGTACATGTAGCCATCTCGATTTCCGGCAAACACCCTGCCATCCACCACCAGCGGATTGGTGTCATAACCGGCTTCGGCGCCGGCAAACTCCCAAAGGTGAGCGCCGGTTCGGGCATTTAGAGCATGGATCTTGCGATCGTACCCGCCCACATAGAGGATGCCGTTTACAACCGTAGGGGAATTACCCAGGGGCATTTCAGTGTCATAACGCCACACGACGGCGCCATTGGCAGGATTGAGGGCGTAAAGCCCTTTAGCAGTCGAAATGAAGATCAGGTTATCGCTGGCAATGATTTGAACATTTTGAGAGATATAGGCTTCAATAGGGCGATACCAGATCACCCGCAAATTACCATTCGGCTGGTCGGCGCTCCAGGAAGTGCGGGCTGGATTTCCCGCCAGTGTTGGCCAACCGGCGCCTGGTGTCCAGCTACTGGGCGGCAGTGAAGGACCAAACGCCATGGGTAAATAAACGTAAGAAGTATCTTGCGGCGAAGATGGTGATGCAGGCGTCGGCGTTTGACCTTTTGTTGTAATGGTGAATGGAGCAACGCATAAAGAAAGAACCAGCGCAATGCAAATGCTGATGAAAAGCCGTTTCATCGCTAATAGCTTCCTTTCATACCTAAAAGACGAATTGATGCAAAGGATCAGCGACCCGAGGGGAAGAGCGTGATGAAGTTTATGTCGCGCAGCAATGCAGAGCGCGGGTTCGCTTTTTACACGGCGGGGTGGAAACTCCTGTTGTTTTCCCAGGCTAGCTTCTAAAGCTTATCTGCCGTCCCAACCGGCCAGCCTGGCCATTAACACCCAGTAAGCTTTTGCCAGCCGAATCCTGCCTGCAGAGACACTGCCCAAATGACCGCCGTCGGTCTCGGTGGTGTAATCCTGGCAAATTGCAGGTATTTCACGAAAGTCGTTGGGATGATTCTCGCATTGGCCGCTCATCGAGCAATATTGAACGCCGTCGCGATTGTCATAGCAGGGTCTCCCATCTGGCGTGTGGGATTCGATGTCCGCCACATCGAAAACAAAGACATTATGCTGAACGCCGTATTGACGCACCTGGTTATTGAAGTTTTGTGAGACTTGAGTTCCTATCCCACGCGCTAAGCTTGTCGTCCATAAGAAAAAGCGCTTATTGGGATTCTGCGCCCAGAAGTTCGCCAGATCGTAAATATCATAGCGATTAGGGTTGTTAGAAAAGAAACCCGTGTTGGGGTCAGCAATATCGCTGCCTTCATTGACGTAGAGGTAGCTAAACTGGAATGAAAGTACATCCTTGGAGGATAAATACCGTGGGGCGTAACTTTGAATGAATTCCTGGGTCATTTCACTCCAGGAGCCTCCAAGCGGTTCATATGTCCAGTTGGAGCGATTATAGCGTGTCGGGCTGGGTGTGAATAGAATGCGGGATGGCACCAACCCCAGGCTATAGTCGTTCTGATCATATGTCTTCCAGTCCCAGTTGGTGTTGTAATAATCCCGGCGACAAGGTGCAAGAGATTCGCTCCAGGATGGGGCTGTCAAACAATCCAATGATTCATGGATATTCTGACCCACCGAAGCATCTGCAAATACCATTCTCAAATTTCGCGCCGCAGTGAGATAGTTTTCCGGGATGCGATCGAAAAGATCTACCGAATAATGATCTATGATAGTGGGGCCGCGGGGCTGAGAAGATGATCCTGCAGAGCGTATCACCATGGGCATATAAACATAACTGGTGTCATTTGCGTCGTTCGGTGCAGGGGTGATGTCAGGTCCACCTTGTTGCACGACGCGAAATGCTCCAGGAAAGAACGTTGCCAGAACGAACACAATAAAACTTATTACTCTACCGTCTCTAAGCCAAGTCATCTCTGTTTTTCTCAATCTGTCTTTGTATCTGTGTTTATGCCTGTTATTCCATTGGTCATTAAAGCATGTCGGGCTGGATTATACCTAACAAATTAGCAAGTCAATTGCTGTTAGGACGGATAGCTCGTAGTAAAATGGTACTAATGGGGTCTTTTTATCAAACCAGCGCGCCTTTAGGTAATAATTTCAAGAATCCTAACCCATGTTGCGGAGATTATGAGTAAAAATTCGTTGAGGTTCTATTTTGCTATACTTATTTTAGCTGGGGTTGTTCTGCTCGTTTATGTAGGATGGCTGCCTTTTTCTTATTCAGGCGACGATTTACAATATGCGATGGTGATTGAGCAGGCGACTAGCGATCGCACGCTCTATCATCCGACTGGAACGGTGAATTTGCGCCTGGACAGCGATGCTCAACCGCAAAATGAGCGGAAGATAATCCCGGTTAACATCCGTTACATCTTAGAATATCCATCTTCTATCCTGTTTGTGAAAATCTGGCAAAGACTGGGTTGGGATGGCGACGTTATTCTACCCATCTTATGGCTTCGAATGCTTGCCGGGGTGCTGGGT
This sequence comes from Anaerolinea thermophila, assembly GCA_020724505.1. Taxonomy (GTDB): domain Bacteria; phylum Chloroflexota; class Anaerolineae; order Anaerolineales; family UBA4823; genus RBG-16-57-11. Next base: position 15,622 of record DYGV01000022.1, on the reverse strand, counting down.
TTGATCTTCTTTTTCCTGGCCCTCCATAGAATGACCCATAAGGTTGGGATCTCACTCGTAGTCAGCTTTGGCCTGGCTACTACTCTGACCTATTGGACCTATAGTACACATATAGATCAAAGCATTTCGATGATACTCTTCAGTTGCGTCGGGTTATTCGTATTAGCTCATGTGTATCATCACAGCAAAGGTATAATGATAGCGGCAATCGCGCTCGGAGCAGCGACTTTGTTCAATTTCACGGCTGCAGTCCTTGCTGCGGCCGTGACATTAACGTTGTTTTTCCTGTTAGATCGAGGGAAAATAGCTGTTGCATCAAAAAGCTTTGCCTTTACCGCCAGTTATTTTTTATTAGTGGCGGTCGTACTGATTGGCGCTCTGCTATGGGTAAATCAGACACGCAAAATTGACGCGGACTTTTTCAAATCCGCTTCTTTTTATGGGCACCCAGAATATTTAATGGAATTTCCTCGCGATGTAATAAGAGCCGTGTTTGGCTCCGCAAAATCCCAAGTTACATTTCCTGGCTATTCAGGTTCGCTGCAAGCGTTATGGGATCAGAGTTCTAACAGGGATCGAGCCGTGATCCTGAGCTTTTATGGGGCGATTTTATTATTTATGGCCGTGCCGGTGTTCATTTTTATTGCTAATAAACCTGCGTTCACAAGGGAAGAGCGCAATTTCGGTTTGACATTAATTGCCTGGTTCGTTTTTTTTAGTATGTTTAACATTTGGTGGGATCCGGGTTATATCAAATATTGGTTGATTCCATTAACTTGCTGGTGGGCCCTGACGGGATTGGTCTTGTCACGGCTGAAAGCGCAATCATCAAAAGGTTATGCCTGGTTGATGGTAGGTTTGGTAACGCTGGTTGCGTTTACTTTTGTGACGAATTTCCTGTCAACGTTCTTGCCGGAGAGCAAGAGGGAAAATAATATTTCTCTTTCGACTGCGTTGAGCATTAAGGAAGTTAGCTCGCCGTTTGATTTATTTATTTCCCCAGGGACGCCTTTGGATTTCTATCTTGCATATTTTTCTGAACGAGATGTTCGTTCAGTTGGTCTGCTTGCTTATGGCACAGGTGGCGATATGCGGCGAATTCATAATGTTGTATCTTTAGCAAGAGATCAGCATCTATCTGCTGGTGGCGAAATTTATATCCTGAAGCCTAGAAATGTTTCCCCTTCGGACTATCAACTTTTGTTAGATCTTATGGGTAATGTACCGTTAGAATTGGTATGGTCTTATTCGGATGTTGAAGTTTATCGCCTATTACAGTAGGCACCCTGGATGGATAATGGCAAAACTATGATGAATATTCGCCCGTTCGACCTGATTATTCGCACCGGCGTCTTGTTAATCTTTTTGGCGTCGTTGATGTTTATCACATTTGAAACGATTTCGCATGTTTCTGCCCAGGAAACAGACGAGGATGTTTGGGCAACGCCTGTTAACCTCTCTAATTCGGGAGGCGCCAGTGACCCGGTGATTGTGGTTGATAAAGATGCAGTTGTTCATGTGGTTTGGGCGGACAGATATGCGGGGAGTGTTTATTCACGCGGCGTTTTTACCGATACTTTGTCTGCGCCTGGCGGCGTGTGGAGCGCGCCAGCGGCGATTGAATTTCCATTTGGGGAGTGGGTCCCCACACTGGTGAATGGCGGAGATTATATTCATGCTTTTTGGATCCATCGCGATCGAGACAACACGTTGTATTATAGCCGTGTTGCCCCGGCGAACTTTCAGACGCCTGGCAGTTGGGAAGCGCCTCGGCCAATATCAAAATATGTCGTTGGGTTCAGCGCTGTCAGCCAAAGTGCGGGCCAAATCCAAATCGCATATATCCACAATTCAGAAGAGAGCCAACGCCCCGAGGGCATCTATTATCAGCGCTCGGATGATAACGGAAACACATGGAAGCCTGAAATTTTGCTTTATGAATCTAAGTACTTGCGGTCAATGAGACTGGAAGATGCGAATGTTCAACTAAGCGCAACCTTTCGGGGAGATCAAGAAATTGTTTCTGTAGTATGGGATAACCCGCTGCTCAAGCGCGTCTTCTATACACGCTCAACGGATGGCGGAGCGACCTGGGAAACGGCAATCGAAGTAGATGGCCCCTACATTGATGGCGTTGTGAATGCGCCATTCAAAATCAAGGTTCTTGCAAATGAAAATCAAGCCGTCCGAATCTGGCAATCAAATTTGCAAAGTGGCATTTACTGTACACAATATTATCAATTCTCCAGCAATGGCGGAGAGACCTGGAGCGAGCGCCGCCTGATGTTGGAGAATCTAACCGGCTGCGCAACTGAAAACCGGATGTTTCGTATAGCGGATGGGGCAGTTCTGCTTCAAACCACTATTCAAGAGCAAGTTTATTTGCTGGCCTGGAACGGCGAACGATGGAGCGAACCCAGATCGCAGAGTCTGCTTTATACATTCGACAACCCTTTGACTAACGACGTAGTCACGTTCCGCTGTCGTCAGTCAACATTGTCCGGGGGGGACATACTCTATGTAGTGGGTTGTGATGCTTCATCAGGTAGCGACATCTGGATCACATGGCGCAAGATCGGTGAACTTCGTAGCTGGTTCCCTCCGCCATCGAACTGGAGCTTGCCGATTAAAATCGCCGAAACGTCCGAAGAAATTTATTCTCTTCAGGGCATGTTTGATGAGCAAGGTAGATACCACATCTTGTGGGTGCAAAATCAGCCCGAAGAGGAGCGAGTGAAGCGCTCTATCTATTATTCCGTCTTTTCCCAGGATACACCTTCTCTGCCAAGCTTGATCTTGGAGTCCCCGGATAATTATGTGGATTCTTTTTCATCGGCGGTGGATTTTGCTCGCTCACGACTGGTTGTAGCTTGGAACAGTGGGCAAAGCGGTGAAGTTTATTATAGCTGGGCTGATACTGCCACGGCGTACAGCTCCTTAGAGTGGGCTGACGCGGTTGTGGTGCCAAGCGTGCGTCCATTAGCGCGTTCGCCGGATATTCTTGTGCAAAAAGATGGAGTAATCTACATTAGCTATGTTATCCCGATCAATGAAGATCGAGGTGTTTATGTTGTCAAGTCCATGGATGGCGGAGAGTCATGGTCTCAACCGGTGCGCGTGTATGACGCGGACAATTCGACTTGGCAAATGGTAGATGCGCCGAAGCTTGCCACCGATAAGGATCAAAATCTACATTTGCTGTGGACGCAAAATTTATTATTCGCTACTCCGAGCGCAATTGGTTTATATTATGCTCGCTCAGAAGATGGCGGGGAAACCTGGTCTGCGCCTCAAACGGCGGTGAATACGTTGGTGGAAAGGATTTGGATGGTCAATGGGGGTTTGCAAGGTTTGCATCGGTTTTGGCTCAGTCCGACAGCTACGGGCGCCAGCATATTCCAGGACTTCTCCAACGATGGGGGCGTCAACTGGAGTCTGCCCAGTAATTTGACGGGACTGGGCGAAATCCCACAAGCAGTTGCGCCTTACGTGGATGCTACGGATCAATTGGGTCTGGTGCAAATTTATGCCAACCCGGTCGGAAAGTTGGCGATTAAAGACCAGGTTCGAGAGGGAGAGAACTGGAGAGTGGAAGATATTTTGGATTTGTCTCTGCAATCCGAAGATATTGTTCCCCTTCTCTCTGCCGCAAAGGGGGCGGATGGGAAATTATTTGTGCTTTACACAGATAAAGCTCCAGATACCGCCGATGCGGTTGGCAACTGGCAAATCCTGCTGCAAATACGAAATGCACCGGGTGTTTCGCCTACGGCGGTTTCTGCTCAAGTCACCGAGCTACCATCAACAGCCTCGCCTCAGACAACCTCCACTCAGCCTGCGCCTCCACAAGATACAATCTCTCCGAGCGTTACGCCCGCGCCAGTTGAGCCAACTCCCACGCCTTTTGCCACCGCGCCCCTTGTAAATCCTCAAAATCCGGGATCTACCATGGGGACAACCATGGGTTTGATTTTAGCCGGCGGAGTGGCTATTTTTGTAGTCCTGGCGTTTGTTGCGTTTACTCGAATTCGACGGTCATAAGCTGAACCGATGGCGGTCAGTCAGTATTACGGTTCCCAGCCCGCAATGCGCGCCAGTAGCACCCACATCGCCTTTGCGATGCGGAGCTTTCCTGCGGAGACGCTGCCCAAATGACCGCCCTCGATTTCGGTCGTATAGTCCTGACAAATTGCGGGCTGCTGAACGCCGTCGTCGGGGTGATCTTCACATTCACCGTTGTTAGAGCAAGATTTGACACCATCGCGGTTATCGAAACAGGGTTCGCCTTGATCGGTATGCGATTCAATATCCGCCACATCGAATAGTATTCGGCCATTTTGGATTGCGTATTGACGCATCTGGTTGTTGAAGTCCGTCGCCACCTGGGTGCCGATATTCCTGGAGAGGCTGGTTGTCCATAGCGGAAATTTTTTATCTGGGTGTTGGGCGATGAAGTTTTCCAGGTCGTAGATATCATAATAATCAGGGTTGTTGGCAAAGAACCCTCTTTCAGGATCGCTGATATCGCTGTTTTCAACAACCATCAGGTATGTAAATTGATACGAAAGTACGCTTACTGTATCCAGATATTGAGGCGCCACAATATTGATAAAATCTTGCGTGTAAGATTTCCAATCGCCGGGACGAGCTTCGAAGATAATCTGACTGCGATCGTATTTGACAGGATCTGGAGTGAATTGAATTCGAGCAGGTGCGCTGCCCGATGCGAAAGTAGTCCAATTTCCGCTGGCGTCAGTATAGTCGCGCCGGCAGTGCGCCGGGGCTTGCGACCAACTGACCGCGGTCAAGCAATCTAAGGCGCCGTGGATATTTTGCCCAACCGATGCGTCCATAAAAACAAAGCCCAAATTACGGGCGCGTTCCAGATACTCATCTGGGATTTGTTCAAAAAGGTCAACTGAGGTATGATCTACAATAATCGCCTTTCCATCGGGCGTTTGAGGTGCAACGGTAAGGATGGGTGGGGCGGTGGTTGGAGGTGAGGGCGGTTCTGTCGTAGGAGACTGGGTATTTGCGGGTGTGGGGAGTATCGGTGTATGGATCGTTGCCTGCGTCGGAGCGGGCGGTTCTAGTGTGATCGGCGGCGTCTCGGCAGTAGAAGTTTCTGCTATGGAAAGGGTAGGTTGGGGCGCAACGGTCGGTGTCTGACAGGCAGCAACGAACATGAAAATGATCAGGCAAAACGTAGTTTGCTTTAACATAGGTTGTCCTCCGGCCTTATTCGGTGGTATAAATTATAACTATTCGATGTTGAATTCTCCGATTTTGTTCCACGGATAGCTGACAAAGGATTGTGGCAACGGATTTGTCAAATGATACGGTATGTTGAAAGATAAACGAACGATCCTTCGTGTCTTTTTCTTGTTCTCCTTGTTGATAGGGTTCCATCATTCCTATCAACCGGTGGGGGCGCAGGTGGACGAAATCACCTGGACGCAGCCTTTTAATTTATCAAATTCCCCGCTTACCTCCACAGATCCTTTCCTATTGGCGGATCCCGCAGGAGTAGCTCATCTTTTTTGGGCGGAAAAGGTGGGCACCGCGCCTGGGAATCAGCCAGATACGTTGATGTATTCACAATGGGATGGGAAAAATTGGTCGCAACCTATTGATTTGTTCTTTGCCCCAATTTCCGATGGAAACCTGGTCATTGGTTACCCACATGCAGTGTTGGATGAATACGGCGTTATTCATTTGATTTGGATTGCCCAACCCAATTATCCTAATTATACGCTTTTTTACAGCTCTGCGCCGGCCAGTCAGGCTCAATTCGTCCATGCGTGGAAACCACGCATCGCTTTGGCGGATAACGCCACCGGAACGAAATATTCCATTCATCTCGCAGTCTCAGCGCCCAACACGATTCATGTAATTTATGCCTCTGGCGCCCAGGGCATTGGGAGAAAGGAAGCGCGCGGGGTCGCCTATCTGCGCTCGCCAGACGGCGGCGAAACATGGTCGGTTGCTCAGACTCTGTATCTGTCGCCGGTGATGGAGTGGGGGGCAAGCGATACACGCTTGTTGTATGAGCCTCCGAACAAACTATACGCCTCTTGGACGGTGTGGGATGAAACCGGCAACGGCCGGGCAATCTATTTCACGCGTTCGCTGGATCAGGGGATAACTTGGGAAAAAGCTACACCGCTTACGCAAAAGAAGAGTGAAGATGAATACGAGCGAGACTGGAATAGCATGGCGATATTAGAACCTGGGCATTTGGTTGCCATGTATGAAGGCGGGTTTGCTGCATTTCGAAACGTGATGTATTCGATGGATAGCGGTAAGACTTGGAGTGAGCCGGTGGACGTTTTTCCCAGGCTGGTCGGCGAAAATGGTTTTGTGGAATTTGCACGGGACAGTAACAATACCTTGCACTTGTTTTACGCTCAACGCAACCGTACGATTTCCCCAGCCAGGCAGAATATCCCTGGCTCGGAGGAGACTCTATGGCATAGCATCTGGTTGGGAGAAGCAGGTTGGCGCGAGCCAACAATCGCTGGCGGTTACTACGCGATGATTAATCCCAAGGTGGTGATTGTCAGCGGCAATCAAGTGGTAGCTGCCTGGTATGCACCCCCCGATTATGAGATTATCGTCATGACAGGACGCATTGAAACCGCGCCGCCTCTGCCGAGAAAGGAATGGTCAGACAATTTACTCCTCGAAAGGACGCCGCCTTCTTCCCTCGTGACCCTGGAATCTTCTCGCCTGGGAACACTGCAACCGACGTTAACCCCTACGCCGGCAATTGTCTCAACCACCGTCAATAAACCGACGAATCCGGCAGTTTTAATGTTGTTTGCAATCAGTCCGGTATTAGTAATCGTCATCCTATCTCTATTGATCCGTAAGTTCTTCAGCAGGTAAGTATTGTGAAACCCTCTACGATTGCAAAAGACCGAATTTTGGAAATTTCCCCACCTAACATCGTCATCGAGCAAAGCCGAGGATGGGCCTCGTTGGGCTTACGCGATGTATGGGAATATCGTGAATTACTGGGTTATCTGGTTTGGAGAGAAATCCAGGGCGCTTATCGGCAGACTGCTTTGGGCGTCACATGGCTTTTCTTGCGCCCAATTGTGAATATGCTCTTGCTCTCTTTTGTCTTTGGCACCATGGTAAGAGTGCCTTCAGATGACGTGCCATATCCTTTGTTTTCGTTGGCGGCTTTGCTGCCCTGGGGATTCTTCTCTAACGGGGTGCTGCGTGCATCGCGCAGCCTGGTGGACAATATGCACGTGATTTCTAAAGTGTATTTCCCACGCATGATTATACCGGTCGCAGGGGCGGCGTCTGGCTTGTATGATTTGGCCGCTTCGTTAGTGATCCTGATTATTGCTATGCTGATTTACCGCACACCCTTGAGGGTCGAGATTTTATGGTTGCCCATCTTTCTGATCGTAGCATTGGGTTTTTCCCTGGCGGTAGGTTTATGGCTGGCTACACTTTCGGTTAAATATCGCGATGTATCTTTCGCAGTGACATTTTTGCTACAAGCTCTCATGTACATGTCTCCGGTGATCTATCCGGTGAGTATTGTGCCGCAGGCTATTCGATTTATCTATCAGCTTAATCCTATGACAGGCGTCATTCAGGGCTTTCGTTGGTCCTTGTTCGGCAGCGGCCAGCCTCCAGAGATCACTTTCTTATTGTCTATCGGGCTGATGATCTTGGCGTTGGTCAGCGGCGCATATATTTTCAGGCGCACGGAAAGAACGGTTGTTGATATTCTATGAATGAACATGCTATTATTGCGGAGAATCTATCCAAGCGATATCGAATCGGTCGTAGAATCGAAAATCATCGTTCAACCGCCTCTGGTTTACAAAAGCTGCTTTCCCCTTTTGCTTACCTTGCCAGCACGTTGCGCGAGCCAGAAGCCGAGGAGATTCTTTGGGCGCTCAAGGATGTAACGTTCAGCGTCCGCCGCGGTGAAGCCATTGGGGTGATCGGACGTAACGGCGCCGGCAAAAGCACTTTGCTCAAGATCCTTTCCCGGATCACGGAGCCAACCAGCGGACGGGCGGTAATCAACGGTCGGGTGGGTTCACTGCTGGAAGTGGGCACCGGTTTTCACCCGGAACTGACCGGTCGAGAAAACATATATCTCAGCGGTGCAATTTTGGGGATGAAGCGCGCTGAGATTGATCGTAAATTCGACGAGATTGTCGCTTTCGCGGAGACTGAACGATTTTTGGATACGCCGGTGAAACGCTACTCCAGCGGTATGTACGTACGTCTGGCTTTTGCCGTGGCGGCGCATTTGGAGCCGGAAATCTTATTGGTGGATGAAGTTCTGGCGGTTGGCGACGCAGCGTTTCAGAAGAAATGCCTGGGGAAAATGGGCGATGTCGCCACGGCAGGTCGAACTGTTTTATTTGTCAGCCATAACATGGTGGCGGTGCAAAATTTGTGCAGCCGGGCAATCTGGTTAGACAATGGGCAGATTATTGAGCAAGGAGAAACCCATCAAGTAGTAGCCAAGTACTTGTCTTTAGGGAGTCAAGCTCTATCGGAGCAGATTTGGCCGGATAAAGAAACTGCTCCAGGGAATGATCGAGTGCGCATTCATCGGTTGGCAGTGCGCCCAGAGAATGGTTGCCCTGGCGATCCAATCTCGATGGATACGCCCATTGTCGTTGAAGTTGAATACTGGAATTTGTTGCCAGATGAGATCATTCATTCCTGCCTTCATTTTTATACCGAGCAACAGGTAGTTGCATTCACTTCCGCCCCTATTGATAGCCACCCAGAGGTGGCGCAGAACGCAAAACAGGTGGGTTTATATAAAGAGGTGTGCTGTATCCCCGGAAATTTATTGAATTCTGGCGTACATCGGGTTTTGTTATTGATGATCCGTAATACTTCTAAGATTGTGTATCGAATGGAGGATTCGTTAACCTTCGAGGTATTGGATTTGGGCGATAGAGCAGGCGCCTGGTATGGTAAAGAGCCAGGGTTTGTGCGTCCGATATTGAACTGGCAGGTCCAACGGATTGAATAAATTCCACATGGGACAATCGTCGCGGATGACAAAGAAGTCGGTGGACGATTTGGCGATTTTTGGGGGCGAGCCGCTTTATGTAGAACCATTGCATGTGGGGCGTCCCAATATTGTTGATCGGGAAAAATTCCTTCAACGAGTGAATGATTTGCTTGACCGCCGAACTCTGACTAATTATGGTCCTTACGTGCAAGAATTCGAGCGCCGAATGGCTGAGTTGGTCGGCGTTCGCCACTGTATTGCAGTTTGCAATGCCACCATGGGTTTGGAAGCCGTCATCCGCGCGCTGGGTCTATCCGGCGAGGTGATTGCGCCATCCTTTACCTTTATCGCAACCGCGCATTCATTGCAAATACAGGGGATCAAACCTGTATTTTGTGATGTAGATGCTTCTACTCATAACATTGATCCCGATCGGATTCGCGAGTGTATCTCCCCTCGCACGACTGGAATAGTAGGCGTGCATGTTTGGGGTCGGGCCTGTGACGTGCGCGCCCTCAGCGATCTAGCGAATGAATATGGTTTGAAGCTGTATTTTGATGCTGCGCATGCTTTGGCTTGCTCTTATCAAGGAGATATGATCGGTAGTTTTGGCGAAGCGGAAGTATTTAGCTTTCATGCTACAAAGTTTGTGAATTCTTTTGAAGGGGGGATGATCGCCACCAATCGTGATGAGCTGGCCGAGGCGATCCGTTTGATGATCAATTTTGGATTCCGCGGTTATGATAATGTCCTTTCGCTGGGTACGAATGGGAAGATGAGCGAAGTGTCAGCGGCGATGGGCCTCACCAACTTGGAAAATTTACCAGTCATTATCTCTAAAAATCGTGAGAATTATGAAAATTATCGAGAAAGGTTGAATGGATTTTCAGGCATTAGGCTGATCGCCTATGATGAACGAGAGCAGAATAATTATCAATATATAGTGGTCGAGATTGATGAGGAGATGGCGGGGATCAGCCGGGATTTGCTGACCCAATTGTTCCATGCAGAGAACATCCTTGTTCGACGTTACTTTTATCCGGGTTGCCATCAAATGCAACCTTATCGTACTCTTTACCCGAATGCGGGGTTACATCTACCAAATACAGAACGCCTCGTGCAGCGCGTGATGACTTTGCCAACGGGACTTTCGATTGACTCAGCCGATATTCTAACCATCGTTGACCTTTTGGATTTTATCCTTTTGCATCAAAACCGTATAAGGAAGATGCTATTTCGACAATCAAGTCCTTCTGGCAAATAACTACCGACATTTCATTAGTGGTTGATTAAGAGGTGCCAAGATGAAGGTCAGTGTAGGTTTGATCGCCTATAATCATGAGCCTTACATTGAGCAGGCGGTGCAGGGCGTTCTTGCTCAGAAAACAAATTTTGATTATGAGATAGTCATTGGGGAAGATTGCTCGACAGATAATACTCGCAGTATTTTGGTGCGTGTGCAAGAGCAACATCCCGACAAAATTCGATTGTTGCTCAACGAAAAAAACCAGGGGATGATCCAAAATTACATCCAAACCTTGCACGCTTGCCAGGGGGAATACATCGCGTTGTTAGATGGGGATGATTATTGGTGCAGGGAGGATAAATTACAAAAACAGGTGGACTTTTTAGACCAAAATCCGGATTACGCGGTTTGTTTTCACAGCGTGTTGAAGGTTTACGAGGATGGTTCGCGCGAACCAAAGGTGGTTCGTCCGAAGGATCAAAGAACCAGCTTTGATCTAAAGGATTTATTGGCTTCGATGTTTATTCCCACTTGTTCCACGCTCATCCGCAATGGGTTGATCGGAGAGTTGCCAGAATTTGCCTATTCCCTAAAAATGCTCGATTGGTTAATTCTTGTTCTGGCTGCCAGGCATGGAAGGATTGGTTTTTTGGATGAAGTGATGGCTGTTTATCGCGTACATCCATCGGGCTTGTGGTCTTCCATGAGCATGGTGGATCGCTTGACCGCTAACATCCAGTTTTTGGAGGCGATCAATTCTTATTTGGAATATCAATATGATGAGGCCGTTCAATCGGTGCTTCGCAAATATTGGTCGTTTTTATCCAACGAGGTGTACAACCTGGCTGTCGCACAGGAAACATGGGTTGATGTGGACATGATTTTCGAAGAATTTTTCAACGTTTCGCCGGTGCTGACTTCTATGAAGCCCGGGTGGAAAAATGAATTATTGGAGCGAATCTACTGCTACTACTTGATCACAGCTTATGAGTCGGGAAAGCACATGATGGCCTGGAACGCCTGGCTGAGACTGGTGAAAAACGACCCAACCATGTTGCTAAACCGTGGACTGATGATGATGGCGTTTAGATCTGCAGCGAAGATCTTGCGCGGTCAAACGGTGTAGCAATGTAGAGGTCTTCAGAATGGATACCCCCCTGGTCAGCGTGTTGATGAGTTCGTATAACAGCAGTCAATTTTTGGGCCCGGCGATAGAAAGTATATTAAGACAGACCTACGATCCATGGGAATTGATCGTCGTGGATGATGGGTCAACCGATGAATCCTGGGAAATTATTGGTCAATTTGCAGCCCGTGATGCTCGTATAAAAGCTCTACGGAGCAAAGAGAACCTTGGAGCAAGCGCAGCTCTAAATCTGGCTCTGCAAGAGGCGAGAGGCGAGTATATTACGCGTCAGGACAGCGATGATCTGGCGTTGCCAGAGCGATTGGAGAAGCAAGTAGCCTTTTTGAACGAACATCCAGAGGTTGGAGCGGTGGGTTGCAATGTGATCTATATCAATGCGGATAGTCATGAAACAGGGGTATCGGATTTCCCATTGACGGATGACGTGATCCAATCCACCTTATTGGACAGAATGTGTTTTTGTGGACCAACAGTAATGGCAAAACGGGCTTGCTTTCAGCAAGCCGGCTTCTATTTCGTGGATGATCTTAAGACTGCTGAAGACTATGATCTTTGTTTACGATTGGCCGAGGTAACGCGCCTGGCAAATATCGAAGAACCTTTATACCGTTACCGTCAGCACGCGGGGTCAGTAAGCCTTTCGAAGCGACAATTTCAGCTTGTAAACAAAGCGCGTTCGTTAGAACAGGCTATTCAGCGGCGTTTTGGGGCGAATTCAGAGAGTGAACTCTATCAAATCGTGGCGAGAGATTACCTGCGCGCCGCGGTGGTTGGGTGCGCCAGCGGCGAAATGCAAAATAGCCGTGTATGCTTGGGTAAAGCTCTATCTTACCGCCCGGACATTCTAAGCGTATTCGATCTTGAAGAACTCATACTTCGCTACATGCCTAAAATTTCGATGATGGCCGCGCTGGATTATTTGAGGACCTTATTCGAAGAGATGCTACCGCGCAATTCCCGTCTGAGGCGTTTGAAATCAAAGCTGATTGCGCAAGTTTATATCGAGTCGGCGTTTGCGCGAGAAGAGATGGGTGCGGCCAATATGGATCAAAAAGACCTGATTTGGAGGGGCGTCCGGTATAATCCAGCCTGGTTGTTCAATCGGGGAGTTGTATCTATCCTGGTCAAGTCGATGGTGCGCCGCGAAAGCATTTCCGGATAAACTTCCGAGTTTGATAACCCTTGCTGGCCAGGTGGATAGCGACAGTTATTGCCCGGAGAGTATGAGTTTTTGGAAAATTCATGGATGAAAAACACGGCTATACCCTTAACCGAGGATTCGTTAATCATTCGCATGCAAACCTTACCGGTGTGGATAGTGGGGTTATTGGGCTTTATGGGCATTTTAATCGCCAGCCGATGGGGAATTGGAGCCTCGCCGGATTCAGTAGTTTATCTCATCGGCGCTCGTTCGATAGCAAGTGGCCGCGGCTTTAGCTTGCCGGATGGTGTTTTGGGTTACGCTCCGATCACACATCACGCGCCGTTGTATTCCGCTTGGCTGGCTGCGGTGAATCTTCTTGGGATAGATGTTATGCAAGGCGCGCGTTGGGTGAATGCATTTCTGCTCTTGGGGAGCGTGTTTGTTTTCGGTTGGGCCATTCGATCATTCACCCAACGAAACTCTATGAGCAGAATTGTGTTGCCTGTAACC
>DYGV01000022.1:0-2558 GCA_020724505.1 Anaerolinea thermophila | reverse complement strand
CCTGATGACTTCTGCTTCGATGACGCAAATCCATCTCATGGCTTGGTCAGAATCCTTGTTTATCTTCACCGTGTTGATGGGGTTTTTGTTCCTGGCAAGATGGTTGGATGGCGCGCCCAATCAACATCTATTTGTTGCAATTATCAGTATTGCTGCGGCGTGTCTAACGCGTTACGCTGGCGTTGCGGTCGCTGCGACGGGCGCGATCGCGATTTTACTTTTTCATCCACGAAAAAATGTGCCTGCAGCAGAACAAGGCAGTGAGAGGATCCCCCATCACTCGTTAAAGCTGTCACACAGGGTTATCAGCGCGGCGATGTTCTTGATTGCGGCCCTAGCGCCATTGCTGGCATGGACGGGACGTAATGTCATCCTGGGAGGATCCGCCGCCAGCCGCGAGCTCGAATATCATTTGATAACCTGGCAACAGATTGGTCAGGGTTTGACTACTCTCGGCGGCTGGTGGTTCATCCCTGCCAAAATGTCATCCCTGGTCAAAATCGCCCCATATATGATTTTAGGAGCTGCCTCTTTGATGATGATCGGCAGGAAGAATAAAGATCTTTCTCATCGGTCGCGATCTTTTTGGCAGAATTTGAATCAGCTCCCAGGTATGATAAAAATCGTGTTGATCTTCATGCCGCTCTATATGGCGTTCTTGATCTTTTCAATTTCGTTTCTGGACGCAAATACGCCGCTGGACGATCGTATTCTATCCCCCCTCTATGTAACTTTGGCGCTTCTGGTTGTTTATCTCGTGCAGGAGTATATGGAACGGTTTCGCCCGCTTGCCTCGATAAAAACTTCCCTGGCCTTGATGGGCGTTTTATTCTTGGCTGCTAATCTATATCAATCCAGTGGATTATTGCGTCAGAGTCATTCGGAAGGGCTGGGTTTCATGAGCCATGAATGGCGCGAATCGGTTATTTTGCAGCAGGCGAGGCGTTTGCCGCAGACCACTCTTGTGTTTTCGAATGCGCCAGAGGCGGTTCTTCTGTACACGCATTTGACGGCCAGCCGTTTACCCAGAAAATTTGAACCGGCCAATCGGCAGGCGAACATCAACTATGCGTCTGAGATGGATGAACTGCGCCGTCTGATGGAAAAATCCTCTGGAGCGATTATTTATTTCACCAGGTTGAATATCCAGACACTACCCAGTCTTCAGGAGTTAGAAACCGGTTACGATTTGACGATCCTCTATCAGGCAGAAGATGGCGTTATCCTGAGGGTGGCGGATCAATAAAGATTTATTGACCTGAGAGCTTATGGTAGCAACGAAGAAGGTCAGCGTAATTATCCCTGCTTATAACCAGGGCCTATATTTGAAAGAAGCCATACAAAGCGTCCTTGACCAGACTTATCCAAATTTCGATCTTGTCATCGTGGATGATGGCTCCACCGATGACACTGCTGAGGTCGTTCATCGTTTCCGGGATCAACGCATCCGCTATATCTATCAAGAAAATCGTGGATTATCGGCGGCGCGAAACACAGGTATTCAGCATTCGGATGGGGAATTGTTGACCTTCCTCGATTCGGATGACCTGTTTTTCCCCGATAAACTTGAAGTCCTGGTTGCTGAGCTGGAACAACATCCTGAAGTCGGCTTTGTTGCTGGGCAGGCGGTCTTGATTGACGAATATGGCAATCCATTAGGGGAAGTGTTCAACACCCCGCTGCCGGATGATCCTGCCAGGCTTTTGTTGTGGAATCCGTTGCACGTTTGCAGTGTGATGGTGCGGCGGTCGTGGATTGACCAGGTGGGATTATTTGACGAAAGGTTTCGCGCTTACGAAGATTGGGATATGTGGCTACGTCTGGCGCGCGCGGGCTGCCCAATGCGTTGGATGCCTCATCCGGTTTCCATGTATCGTTTCCATACCAGTCAGATGACTCAGGATCGAGAACGCATGACGACGGCGACTTTCGCGGTGTTGGCGAAGGTGTTCAGCGACCCAACATTGCCAGAACATTGGAAAGACTTGAAGGACTTGGCTTATGCTAATGCCTACTTACGGGCGGCAATACAGGCTTATCGGGTGGGTGATTTCCAGGATGGCCAGCTCGCACTGAGTGAAGCGATACGTCTGGATCCCGAGCTTTGCGCGGACGGAGCTAAAGAACTATCGCGTCGGCTATCTGCCCTGGCTGATTCACCAAAAATCCACGATAAGCTGACCTTCCTAGAACAGGTTTATCGGCATTTACCCAATCATTTATCGGCGTTGGAGAAACGAAAGAAAAGCGATTTGGGTCAATTTGCAGTGAACCAGGGCTTCGCCGCCTATCAGAGAGATGATTGGGCATTGGCGCGTTATTATTTAATGCGTGCTATCCTGTATCAACCTCGCTGGTTGATGAATCGCGGCGTTTTGGCGATCCTGTTGCGCAGCATCTGGCAGAGGTCAATACCCCGCAGGTTGACCTGAAATGAACCGTCTCTTTGAGCCCATATATTCCGCGGGATGTTCGTAATCAGCTTACCTTTCGGAGCATTCAATGATATTTTTTCGCTTTCAAACCACCCCTTACGTTATCCTGTTCATAGAACGAGA
>DYGV01000230.1 GCA_020724505.1 Anaerolinea thermophila | reverse complement strand
TTGCAAGTAAAAGCAGTGGATTTGTATCAAATCCATTTTCCGCGCTCACTTGTCTCTGTTGAAACCTGGGCAGAAGCGTTAGCTGAAGTTGTGCAGGAGGGATTGGCGCGAGCAGTGGGGGTTTCGAATTTCGATGAAGCGCAAATGCACCGCGCCTATGAGGTTTTGGCAAAACGCGGCATTCCGCTTGCCTCGAATCAGGTTGTATTTCATCTTCTCAACCGAAAGGCGGAATTCAATGGCTTGCTGGATGCTTGCAAAGAGTTGGGGGTTACGTTGATTGCGTATAGTCCTCTGGCTCAAGGTATTTTGACAGGTAAATATACCCCCGAACACCCAGCGCCAGGCGTACGGGGGGGAATGTATTCTCGCGTTTATCTTGCACGCATTCAACCGGTTATTCGGCGTTTGCAGGAAATTGGTAAGGCGCATGACGGAAAAACGGCTGCCCAGGTAGCGCTTAACTGGGTGATCTGTAAAGGCGCGGTGGCAATACCAGGCGCAAAGAACGCCCGTCAGGCGCAGGAAAACGCCGGCGCGCTGGGTTGGCGTTTGACGGAAGAAGAAGTAGCAGTGTTAGACGAGGTGAGCGCAGATTTTTCATTGGAGCGTAAGTGAATACAACTATATGGGAATAGAGAAAAAGGGGAGAGCATAACCCTTATCGGTGGATTGGTGTTATCATCAATAACCTAACTCATTCCTGCACGGAGGCCCGTCATGCTAACAATTGAGCAGCTGGACACCACACAAATCGCGCAACGCCGTCGCTTTTCCCATTTGCCCTTTCAATTTTATAAAAATACTCCCCAATGGTCGCTGCCGATTTTGATTGATGTGGAAACGGCGTTAAATCGCCAAAAACATCCATTCTATGAACATTCGGAAGCCGACTTCTTCATCGCCGTGCGGGATGGCCGCGATGTTGGCCGGTTAGCGGTAGCGAATAACCGGCGCTATAACGAATATCATCAGCTTAAACGGGCGCAGTTTTATTTCTTCGAATGTGAAGACAATCTCGAAACCGCAAGCGCGCTATTTGAACGAGCGTACGAATGGGCGAGGCAACGTGGGTTGGATGAGATCATTGGGCCCAAAGGGTTTGCCGCTTTGGATGGTTATGGAATGCTCGTAGAAGGTTTTGAGCATCGCCAGATGATGACCATGATGAACTATAACCATCCTTACCTACCCAGGTTGATGGAGGCGATGGGATTTGAGAAAGAGGTGGATTTTATTTCGTGTTATGCGAACGCGCGCGAATTTGCTTTACCGGAAAGGGTGCGCAGCATTGCCCAAAGAGTGCAGCAACGAGGGACGTTATCGGTCAAGTATTTCAAAAACAAGCGGGAGTTGGTGCAATGGGCGCCGCGCATCGGAAAAACTTATAATGAAACCTTCGTCAATAACTGGGAATATTATCCTCTCACGGAGCGAGAGGTGAAATTTGTTGTGGATAGCATTCTGACTGTAGCAGATCATCGGCTGATCAAGATCATCCTTAGCGGCGATCGAGTGGTCGGTTTCTTGTTCGCTTTTCCAGACATTACCGCGGCGTTGCAACGTCATGGCGGGCGATTGCTGCCTTTTGGCATCTTGGATATAATGTTGGAATTACGACGCACAAAATGGGTATCAGTAAACGGGGCAGGCATATTGCCGGAATTTCAAGGGCGCGGCGGGAATGCTTTACTTTATGTAGAGATGGAAAAGACAGTGCGCGATTTCGGTTTTGAACATGCTGAGATGACCCAAGTGGCTGAGACGGCGGTGCAGATGCGCAGCGATTTGATTAATCTGGGCGGCATCCCGTATAAAAATCACCGCGTTTTTCGTAAAAGAATTTAGTTAAGGGGGATGAGCTATCGCGGCTTTGCCACCGTATAGTTACCCTGTATTTCGGATCAAGGGGGTTATTTTTGGCGGAATAGTTGTGGTTTAGCTGAACAGCGGAGAGGATTTTTAGGGTTTTGGAGGTTGGTTTTGTTGAATTTACCGTTATTTACGATGCAGATTATTGTTATTCTTGTGGCAGCTCGATTGGTGGGTTGGCTATTTCGGAAGATTCGTCAGCCTCAGGTGGTGGGTGAAATGGCGGCAGGCATTCTGCTTGGACCTTCGGTGTTTGGATGGATAACACCCTGGGCGTATCAGTCATTATTTCCTTCTCAAAGTTTGGGGTTTTTGAACGCCCTAAGCCAGGTGGGGCTACTTGTGTTTATGTTCTTGATCGGTTTAGAACTGGATTTACAGGTTCTGAGAGGGCGAACGCGTACCGCTTTTGTTACCAGTCCGACAAGCATCGTAGTCCCATTCAGTCTGGGCGCAGTGCTAGCTCTCTATTTATATCCACACATTTCTGAGGAAGGTGTATCTTTTTTTGTGTTCGCCTTATTTATCGGCGCGGCGATGAGCATCACCGCGTTTCCGGTACTGGCGCGAATCCTATCCGAACGAAAGCTGCTACGAACGGAACTTGGAGCAATTGCAATTGCTTGCGCTGCCCTTGATGATGTGAGCGGCTGGATGATTCTGGCGATTGTGTTGTTATTGGCGCGGGCTGCCGAAACCAATTTGCCTTTTTGGGCGACCATCATAGGGGTCGGGTTGTATGTTGTTGTGATGGTTTTCCCATTGCGGAGGCTAGCGTTACGCATTGAAAAGTACTACGAGCAGCGAGGTGAAATCACACAAAGTATCCTGGCTTTGATATTGGTGTTCGCTCTGGGATCCGCATGGGTGACTGAAACGCTGGGAATCCACTCTCTTTTCGGTGCTTTCATGGCTGGCGTGGCTATGCCACGCCAACGCAATTTCATCCATGCACTGATTGAGAAAATGAGCGATTTCGCAGTTGTTTTTCTTTTACCGTTATTTTTCGCTTACACAGGGTTGCGTACAAGCCTGGGTTTGCTGAGCGATATTTCATTATGGCTGGATGCTAGTTTGATTTTGGTTGTCGCTATTGCTGGTAAGTTTGTTGGGGCTGCATTGCCGGCGCGCTTGACGGGTATGAGTTGGCGAGAAGCAGGGGCGTTGGGCGCGCTTATGAACACGCGCGGATTGATGGAACTTGTGCTGCTTAACATCGGCCTGGATATTGGCGTCATCACACCTACGTTGTTTACAATGTTGGTGATCATGGCATTGGTGACGACGTTTATGACCTCACCCCTGGTTGAGTGGATTTATTTTCGCCGTCTGACGCCAAAAGGGGAATATCAACCCACTGCGCCGGAGGTTATCCCCACGGATGAAGTTGATGAAGCTCTTGCAGTAGAGTAGTTGAGGCGATAATTGGCAACGTTTGTAATCAATCACCCCGCGCCGGATTTCGCGCTGGAAGATTATAACGGGCGGATGATACGCCTCTCAGATTACCGCGGCCGGAAAAATGTGTTATTGGTGTTCAACCGTGGATTTAAATGACCATTTTGCCGGCGACACATGGCGCAGTTGCGCCAGGACTATGATCATTTTGTTGCCCTGGATACAGAGGTAATTGTGGTTGGGCCGGAAGATCGAAATTCGTTCGCGGCGTATTTCAAAAAACACGATTTACCCTTCATAGGCCTGCCCAACCCGAATCACAGCGTGCTGCGGCTATTTGGACAGGAGGTGAACCTGTTTAAGCTGGGACGAATGCCGGCTCAGGTAATAGTGGATCGCGAAGGGTTGGCGCGTTTCGTTCACTATGGAAAGGCGATGAGTGATATTCCCGACACTCAAGGGTTATTTGCGCTATTGGAAGGTCTAAACCGCGAGACGTTGTTCTTGCCAAGTGGAACTGACGAGATGGACCTGAGGTGATAAATCCAGCCTTACTCTCTGTTTTGTTCAGCGGCGAAGGCGTCCTTTGCTCGCTGGATGAGTTCCCTCGCAGGAATACCAGCGCTGAACATGCCTAACACACCCAGAAGAACGACTATGAGCATCTCTAACACATTCATGACCAGTCCATAGCTGGTGAGCATGTGTCGGTTATATCCTAAAAGCGCCAGCGGAATAACCATGGACATTTGATAGACGCCAGGCGCAGTAGTAGCAGATGGCGGAACTAAAGCCAATGTTGCCAGAGAGATGGCAAGGGAGCTGTTAATGTTCAATTGGGGGTGGAGCGCCTCGAGGCATAGATAGTGAAACCCCCAAAAGCACATCCAGGATAAAGTAGACCAGAGTAGAGCTACCAGCAAGCGGCGTGGCTGAGAGATGCCGGATAAACCATCTATCAAGTTGGAAAGCCATTGATGCGCGCTCTCTTCGCTTACCCTGGGAAGACGAGCAGCCAGCGGCGGCGCTTTTTTTAACACCCAGGCGCGGTTTTGAAGCAAAAAGATCATAATCAAATACGAGGCGGTCAGATATAACAATGATCCAAGCGCTGTCAATCCGGTCACTCCAGCTCCAACCCCCAACATCAGCGCTCCTCCGATGGCGGCCAGACGCATAATTTGTTCATACCAACGTTCGACCACCACGCTGGAAGCAACTTCCAGCGCAGGTAAATTGCATTTCCCTGCCAGCAACAGCGTCCGTACTGCATCGCCAGGGCGGCCGGGAAGTAGCGCATTCACCATGCTGCCAATGTTCGCGTTGTGGAAGGTGGCGGATAGAGTGGGTCGGTGCTTGATCAGATAACGCCAACGCAGAGCATAAGCTGTGTAGCCAAACATCAATAGCGTGGTTGCAGCAGTAAGTTGAATGAAATCTGCTCGGGTCAGGATTTTGACCACGAGTGGCCAGTCCACCAGCGTGGCTAACAAACCCAAAACGAGGATAAACAATAGCGCGCCTAACGCAGCAGATTTGCGGGAAGAAAGGACAAAGGCTCGGTTCATTAGAAGTCAGGGACGAAGAGGACGATTGAACCACCACACTCGTAATAACGGAACAATCACCCCAATGCAAGCCAGTAAAGCGCAAGTGAACGTTACGGCGGCAAATGCCAGTAGTATAGGGACAAGCGTTGACGCGGCAGCTAACGCCAGGCTGATGAGAAAACAAATCACGGCTACAATAAGCCAGGTCAACGCAATGCGACGAGCGCGAATCGGCGAAGCGCGCCGTT
>DYGV01000229.1 GCA_020724505.1 Anaerolinea thermophila | reverse complement strand
TGTGCGGATTCGTAATTGTACAGGTCGGTCAGGGAGGCATGGGTTCCCTCGATGCGGGAAGACAGGACTGCCTCGCGGCGGATAAAAGGCTGAATGAGAAGACGGGGGAATGGAAAATTTCCGGCGACTGTGGTCAATTTGGCGAGTTCCCGTTCCGCATCAGCGAGGGTGGTAAGCAGGGCAGGAGACCAATCCAGATCCGGTGGCAGCGGCGTAGGGAGGAATGCCCAATAGCCATTCCTGGTTCGAATGGCTTTGCCGGCTTTGGTGCTGCGAAAATCTCCTGATTTCATAATAGGTCCTTTAAAAGGCGATGTGAATACAGTTTACCATAACATCACTTTTTATATAAAAGTGTGAATAAGGAATTTTATATTAACACCAGGCTTTCGGGGAAAACCAAGCGGCTGAACCACCTTGAAACTTTTTTATGAACGACAGTCAAAAGATACCCTCCCCATTCTTTTCATATCATGTGGCTTGCAAACAAAATAAATCACCAAGGATATGAAATGAAAACTCAAAGGAAAGATAATCAGAAAAGAAGAACTGTTCGCTACATCGTAGGAGGCATGGCGGCTGTCGGCATGACAGCCCTTGCGTTTATTGCCTTGAATATTCAGCAATTGATCTCGATCTGGACAGTGTCAAACGAAACCCAACAACTTGAAAGACGGGCTGCCTATGCACCAGACGATGTGGAAAATCCTGAATCGCTTACGGAGGATTTCGAGGAGGGATTATCGACCGAGTTCTGGGACTTCACGATCATCAACGGCGCCGGACAGGCATCGAATGAAACTGCCTGGCACGCAGTGAAAATGGAGATCGATTATCAACTCACCCTCCGACACGCTCAGGACCCGGAATTCAAGACGGAAAGCGCGGAATGGCAGGAACCTGCCAGTGAACAATACAACAATGTCACCTTGATCGGTGGCAGCGGGTTCCAACCCACCGCATCGAGCGATGTGGTCGTGGAATTCAAGAGCCGGGTGGATGAGAATTTTTATGGAACAGCAGGGGTTGTCCTGCAGCCACAAGGAACGCTTCAGGCAGATGGAAGGTTTGCCAAGCCCTTCGATATGTTCGGTCTTTCCGTGATCGGCAGAGAATCCTCCTTCAATGGCAACAATGGAGCGGTTTGCTATCTGGCACTCAATTGGGCGCCAGCACAGGTCAAAGCCATGAACGTGGACCCGGAACTCTGGCCTACCTACAAGATCCGCCTGCATCGGATCAGTAGAACCCAATGGCTGGGAAGCATGTCGGTAGACGGGTCGGAAGTGTGTCGGATGACGATGCCGGCATTTGGACCGGTGGAGATCCAAGTCTGGAGCGATAACTACCTGGTGACCACCCAGCCGCAACGCTGGTGGCAGATCGCACCAGTCCTTGACCTGGGGTTCCAGAATGGTGGGAACAAGGAGTTTCATCTTGACGATATCCGGATTTTTGAAGAGGTGAAATAGCTGTCCTGTATAACCAAGAAACGCCCAGATTATCGCTGGGCGTTTCTTGGTATTCCCGAATCCTACATCTAAACAATTACTTTGAAAGTGTTAAACAAACCAGGGCTGCCGATATAATAAATAACAATCGATACCTGCCATCTACGTCCCGGAAAAGGTGTTTCCATGCTCAAACAACTTCTACTTCTACCGATCCTTTCCCTCCTGCTTTCCTCCTGTGCCTCAGCAAATCCAGCACCAAACACACCACCTTTACCCACGGAGGTGCCGGTTACCCCATCCCCCATTGCCACTGAACCACTTCCAGCCGAGCCGACCGGTACTCCTGTGGTTGTGGATCCCTCCTTGTTGTTCTTCCAGGATTTTGAATCAGCAAGTGAAGTTGGGGTTGCAGCCATCCCGAAATGGGAAGTCATTGTTGAGGAAGATGGGAACCACATGCTTTGCAATCGGGATGTTGAGAATTTTTACACTGCCGCGTTTGGAAGAGATTCCTGGACTGATTACGCGGTGGAGGCAAGGATCAAATCGGTTAAGCATAGCCAGGTGGATGATGCGTACGTCTCCCTTTTTGTGCGGATGGAATCCGGTAGCAACGCTGGATATTATGCTGCCATGAACTTTGAAAACCAGCTGGTGAACCTGCAATTCAGCAATCCATATGTCGGTTATGGAGAACAGCAACTCTCCTGGGTTACAGGGGATGAATGGTATCTGCTCCGGGTGGAGGCGGCAGGGGATATCATTAAGTTCTTTATCAACAACGAACTCATAGTTGACGGTTATGGGAAACAAAGAAGGAATGGAGCTGCCTCGATTGTTTCCTCGAAGGGGTTGAAGATCTGTATCGATGATGTACAGGTGTGGGCTCTGGATTCCGAAGGGAACCCTTTGGTGGCAAGCCCGGATAGTTCTGAACCCGACTCCGCTTTTGGCGCTTTTGAAGCCGTGTTCCCCGCTGTGATGGCCAATCGAAACCCACAAGGGCTGCCTGCCTATGAATATAAAACGAATTGCAGTCAGAATTATGTTGAGTTGGAAACCTGTTTCCTTTGGGATTTAACAGATGTCACTACAACCACCCCCAGCGGGAAGGTATTCCATTTATACAAGGATTTCAATATTAACCCCTTCTCAGGTGAAGTAACCCGCCGTTGGGTGCTTTATGGACCAGATGGCAGTGGATACCCTGAAGATGGCACCTACCTGTTCTCATACTACAAGGATGACCAAATTATTCTGGAGCAACAACTGGAATACACGTTTTCGATTGCAACGCCCGTATCTGAAATTCAGGCTGTCCAGATAGGCAACAGTTTGGAGGTGGATTGGGTTCCGCCCGCTGACATGAACAGCGACAAATGGTACAAAGTATATGTCTCCCAAAACCGCAAAATCCTGTATTCCCAACGCTTTGATTGGAATGTGACTCACGCCTTGCTGCCTGACTTGAACCTGACCGCTGGCGAAGTGTACGAGATTGACGTGGATGTGTTCAGTTCAGAGACTTCCTCAGGGGGACCAACCTTTCTTCTGGAATGGAAATCTGCTCCTTGATCGAGTATGAACACCATGCGATTCATCTACAGAAATTTACATGGATGATTTTTGGAGTTTTGTAAAGATCAGCACCCACCATACATAAACTTGATTTAAATATTCATTAGACGGCGTGCAGCAAACACGCCGTCTTTTCGCTTTGAAATTCATCGTTTGCTTAACGACACATCCAGCACACCCTCTCCAAATAAGCAATATATTCGCGTCCATGAGCGAGACGTACCAATCCAAACGGGAACGCCGGCAGCGCATGTTGGAAGCCCTGCCAGTCGGCTTGCGGGAACATGTCTCCCTGCGCAATGTAGAGGCGGTGGCAGCGCTTTCCGTGCAGGCACAGATGCGGATATTGGAAGCCATCCAAGCCGGTCTCACCCGACTGCCACGTGCCATTGAACAATTACGCACCAACCCGGAAACTTCCGTTGCAGATCTGCTCAATCCCCCCGCACCAGCTGAAGCAATCGTACCGATCCAATCCGATCCGTCCTCCATTTCAAAGGATGTGGCGGATCAGATACAAGAGTGCTTTCCGGACATGCCGCGTGTGTCGGCGGAAGCGCTGGCAGATGCGGAGGTCATGCAAGTCGTGCGATCTGTCGCAGAGACCCACGGACAGGTGTTCAAGTCCAGTCACATCAAAACGGATTTCGTCATGTTGACCCTGTATGGATTGATTCGCCAAACGCTTGAACGGCTCGAAGAGATCATCGAAGAAACCCCTGCCCTGCGGCAGGCATTTGAACAAACCAACGAATGGAGAAAAGAAAAAACATGTTGAAACGAATTGCCTCGACCGGTGTGAACCTGGTGGTGCTGGGCGTGTCGGTTGGAATCTTTCTGGTGGCGTTCATCGCCTTGAATGCATTGGGGGCAGCCCAAAAGCCGCCCACCATTTCTGTGTTGTCCACCACGCGCGACCTGAACATCGGCGATGTCATCACTGCAAATGACCTGGTGGTCAAAACTGTTTTTCAGGACGACAACGCCAGCCTATACATTCCCGGTGAGGAAGTGACCGGTGTGGTCGGCGGCATTGTTGCTCAACCCATCGGAAGCGGACAACCCATTTTTCGCAATGCCATCGTGGCGTCGGCAGCAGAAGGCACGCGCCTGTCGGCGGTCCTAGCACAATTCCCCGGGCATAGTTTGTTCCCCTTGCCTTTGGATGCTATGAACCTTGTATCGCCCGATGCAGAAGCATTCCTACCCGGCGACTTGATCGGTGTTACAGTCGTGATCAGTACTCGTCCGCAGCAGATGAGTACGCCTACTCCTATGCCAGAACTCGTCATTGATCCGGGATATGTGGAACCAACCGCCCAGCCTTCGTCGCTTGAATTGGAACAGGCGGATGCCATCAACCGTTCCTTCCCGCCACTTGCCAAAGATCTGTTCCCAATGGGTGTGCGCGTGATCGCGGTACAAGGACTGCCACAACAAACAGAGTCTTCTGAAGACAGTGGCTCCTTCAACCTGGATACCCAGCCGAAGATGTTGATCCTGCTTGTGCCTAATGAGAGCCGCGAAGTGTTATCGCTTGCCTTGCAGCAGGGAGATAGGCTTGTCGTTTCCCTGATGGCGCGCGGTGATGAAACACCAAGCGCCGGCTTTACCTATTGGGACTTCGAGGACTTGTTCAAGCAGGATCGTGAAGAAGTCTTGGGAGGAGGGCAGTAATGCAAGTATTGTTGCTCGGTGCAGGGACCGTGACCTCCCGCTTGAATATGCAGCTCGCAGAGCAGGGTCATTCAGTCATTGCCCAGATCGCAGCGTTCACCCCACAGCATATTGACCTGTTCGATTTCCGCGCTTTGGTGGTGGTCTCGCCCGAGTCTTCGGTATCCCCGGAGAGTCTGGTCAAGGCTGCTGAACGTGGCAAGTTGATCTTCGTGATTGCCGGTGTCGGCGATGGCATGGCATCCTGGGCGAATGGGGTCGGAGTTCCATCGATTGCATACCCACCCTCGGATGTGGACATCAATAAATTGTATGAAGAGATGCGTCGTGCAGATGCCGGCAATCTGGCAGCAGATGACCAGTATCGCCGCGCGGTGCTTGGCAGTGATATGTCGGC
>DYGV01000228.1:1463-5252 GCA_020724505.1 Anaerolinea thermophila | reverse complement strand
GCGACAGCTATTCTACGCCGATCGGTGTTGATCTCCATGACGGCGTTCAGCAACTGCGGATGGCGGCCCTTCTCATTCGCCATGAAGGCTAATGCCTTCACATCCTTGGGGAAGCATGAACCGCCATAGCCCAGGCCGGCGTCCAGGAACATCGGCCCGATGCGCTTATCGTAACCCATGCCAATTGCCACTTCCTTGACATCGGCGCCAAGTGCCTCGCAGATGTTGGCGATTTCATTGATAAAGGAGATTTTGGTAGCCAGAAAAGCGTTGGAAGCGTACTTGATCATCTCCGCCGTGCGAAGATCGGTGATCATGATCGGCGCTCGCAACGGCAAATGCAATTGCGCTACCTTCTCGGCAGCTTCCAAGTCGAGGGAGCCCAGCACAGTGCGGTGTGGCTGCATAAAATCGCTAATCGCAGAACCCTCGCGCAAGAATTCCGGGCAGGAGACCACCGAGAAAGGAATGGGCTTTGGCTGATGGGTGCGTATAATATCTGCCACCCAGTCGCCGGTACCCACCGGCACAGTAGATTTATTGATAATAATCATGGGGTGGCGCATCGTGCGGGCGATGGTCTCCGCCGCAGCCGCCACATAACGCAAGTCGGCCTCTCCATCCACGCCGGAGGGCGTGCCGACGGCAATAAAAACAAATTCGGCGTTCTCCAATCCCTCCTCATACGAGGTGGTGAAGGAGAGACGGCCGGCGTTCACATTGCGCTCGACCAGTTCTTTCAAGCCCGGCTCATAAATGGGCATTTCGCCGCGCTTCAGACCAGCAATCTTTTCTTCGGCAATATCCAATGCGATTACCCGGTTGCCCAGGTCGGAAAAACAGGCTGCGGTTACCAGACCTACATATCCCACGCCTATGACACAGATCTGTTTCATAACGGTTCTCCTGATGATCTTTAGTTGTCTGAGCGACTATCTTACCATAAAATTGAGGTCTCTTCCCAACGCGGATCGGAAAGTACTCATACAATAAAGATGACAATCATCTCAGATGTATGATAAGTGTCACTTGTGAATTGGCTAAAAATAGTCTAAAATAGAGACAATAAACCTTAATTGTGATTAATAAAGAAAAGGGAGAGTTGGGCATGCAAATTACTCGACAAGCTGATTATGCCGTGCGCGCGGTATTATACCTGGCGCAGTTGGGACCCGATCAACGCGCCGCAACCAGCCAGATCGCTCAAGAAGAGCAGATTCCGCCATCCTTTCTGGCGAAGATTGTCTCGCAATTATCTGTAGCTGGGCTGTTACAAACCTCGCGTGGCGCACGCGGCGGAGTATCGCTGGCGCGTCCACCTGAGCAAATCTCATTGCTGGAAGTGGTTGAGGCGATTGATGGCCCCATTATGCTGAACGAGTGCGTGGGGGCAAATGGAGTCTGCACATTCGGCGACAACTGCCCGATGCGCCCCATCTGGTGCGACGCGCAGGCGGAACTGGTGGCGCGCTTGAGAGCCACCACTTTCGACCGCTTTTTAGGCAATGGGTACCACAAAGCGCCTACCGCGGCATAAAATTCCACATCTGTTCTACTATTTCTGCCGAACGACCGGCGTCAAATAAGATCCTGGTAAGCGGGTGATGAAACCCGCGCCCCTTGTTTGCTTCGCCTCTAAAGCTTTCATACTTATAGAATATCCTTCCCAACATGCCTTCGATTGGGAAGGATATTCTGTTTTTGAAGTAGAATACTCCCTGCGGCGTGACGAAACGCCCCCTTGCGGGTTTTCTAGTGTAGCGGCGTTGCGGGTTGGCGCGCCGCTTTAGACTTACGCCAGACACGGAGGTGCAAATGAAACTGCTTGAAGGTAAAACCGCGATGATATTTGGGATCGCCAATGACCGCTCGATTGCCTGGGGGATTGCCAAAGCCTTTCACGAAAACGGGGCGAGGCTCGGATTGAGCTACGCTGGCGAAGCGCTTGAACGGCGCGTGAGGCCGTTGGCCGAATCCATTGGCTGTACATTTGTAGAATCTTGCGATGTGGCCTCAGACGAGCAAATCCAGGAAACGGCTGAAAAAGCGGCTGCCGCGTTTGGCAAAGTGGATATTTTGGTGCATTCGATCGGTTTCGCCAATCGGGATGAGCTAAGCGGCCCTTATTACAATACCAGCCGGGCTGGTTTTCACCTGGCCATGGACATCAGCGTTTATTCATTCACCGCGCTGGCAAAAGCCTTCCAACCTTATTTCAGCCCCAATGCGGCTTTGCTTACTCTTACCTATTATGGATCGGAGAAGGTCGCTCCGCATTATAATGTCATGGGGGTAGCCAAAGCAGCTTTGGAGGCCTCCGTGCGTTATCTGGCGTATGATTTTGGTCCGCAGGGCATTCGAGTGAACGCCATCTCTGCTGGCCCAATCCGCACCCTGGCTGCGGCTGGCGTCTCCGGCTTTAAAACCATGTATCGTAGGTTCGCCGATATTGCTCCCATGCGACAGAACGTTTCTATCGAGGACGTGGGCAAAGCGGCGGTCTTTCTCTGCTCGGATCTGGCAGCGAAAACCACAGGGCAGGTGTTATTCGTTGATTCGGGGTACAATATCCTGGGAATACCTGAAGAGCTGGGCGAATCTTGAGCGCCGAATCGAAAAGCTGGAGCGCGGCGTTTTCCCAGCCTTACAGGCTCGATTGAGGAGGTTCAATGTTTCGCAGACGAGGGGAAACGCCCTCTCCATCTACTATGCAGCCGGCCGCTCCTGCAGAACGAGTGACTTCTGTGTTGGGGCCAGGGGTGATTTGGAAAGGAAATCTAAGCGGCAGCGGCGGCGTGCGCATTGAGGGGGCGTTCGAGGGCGATATTGCCTTGCGCGGTTTGCTGGTGGTGGGCGCCACCGGACGTGTGACCTGCCCGCATCTACGGGCGAACGTCGTCATCGTCGCCGGGGCGGTGCGCGGCAATATCACCGCCGAGAAGGTGGAAATCCGCTCGACTGGACGGGTATGGGGCGATGTCGTCACCGCGGCTTTTGCTACGGAAGAGGGGGCGTTTTTGCGCGGCCAGATCCGCATGGAAGATGAAGTGGATATTGGCGTCGCTGCGCCCAGTGTAGAAACATCGCCGGCGCAGGAAAATCTGGATGAGCCTGCTGCCGAAGAGCAAAGATAACCACCCTAATTTTATGGGGTCGCCGATAAGGAAGGAGCAACCGACTCTGTTGGGAGCGGCGTCGCCTCTACGGTCGTTGTGGGAGTCGCATAGACGCCGCTTCGCTCTGCGCCCAAATGTAACTCAGAGGCGGTCAAGTCCAGGTAATTCAACATCGCCGGCAGTTGTTCTAAAGAGAAATAACTACGAAAGAGCTGGGTAAAGGCGTCGCTCAGCGCCCAACGCACTTTACTCCATGACTGTACCGCCGGCTCAGAGCGGGCGTAGGGGATAAGCTCCAACGCCGCTGCCCACTGGGGATGGCGTCTTTGATACTCCTCCAGGTAAACCAGCTCGGCTTTATGGATGGGGAGGGAACTGGTCGCCTCTACAAAGCGGGCATGATGGCGCGGTTCGATCAGCCAGCGAAGCAACACCCAGGCGGCTAACTGGCGCTGCGGCGATGAGGAAAAAATGGCCAAAGATGGGCCATAAGAGGTGATGGCAGGTTTTTGTATCGGCGATGGGTATGCTAAAACCGTCCATTGATCGCTGCCGAAGCTTTGCATCGTCTGTTCCATGTAGGGGATATCCATAACGCTGCCGGAGGAAAACAAACCCAAACGCCTGGCGAATTCCGTCTCCGGGTAGGGGATTTCGGGCGCCCGCACACAAC
>DYGV01000228.1:0-1453 GCA_020724505.1 Anaerolinea thermophila | reverse complement strand
ACAACCGGCATTGTATAGCTCGCGCAAGTAAGTAAAGGTGTCGCTGACCTCCGGGTTGTTGAAGCGGTAGAGGCTCTCATCCGCCTGAGAGGCGGTTGGCTGTAAGACCTCGCCGCCAAAGGCGTAAATCCAGCCCAACGCCGCCGCATCATTGTTGGATGCGATCCAGCCGCCAGTGCCATCGTTATCGGGAGCTTCATCACGCCGGTTGGCTTGTGCCGCCGCGCAAGCCTGATCCTCAAACTGCTGGGGGGTGGCAGGCGGCAGGTGATAGCCCAACTCTTGCGCCCAACTGCGGTTATAAAACAGCACTTGGGCGGAACGCTGCATTGGAACGCCCAGGCGGCGTCCTTGAACAACATCCTGTTCCCAAAAGACGGCGTAAAAGTCCTGGCGTTGATCGGAGGGTATCCCCCACTCGCTATCTTCGATGTAATCTTGCAGGTTTAGCAAGGTTCGCTGCGCGTCCCAGGCCGACGCCTGTTGCACATATCCAACCACCAGGTCTGGCGGTTCGCCATCCTGCAGCGCCTGGTTGACTGCTCCTTCCAGCCGATCTAACCCCCCAAAAGATACCGGTACCGCTGTAATCTTCCATTCATTTTGCAGGTTAAACTCTTCCACGAGAGCACGCACCGTCTCCCCTGCTGCGCCGCTCCAGGGATGCCAGAAGCGGATGATTACACCGTGCAGTTCCTGCGGCTGCAAATCAATCTGGCTTGCGGGTGGCGGCGTCTCGGTCGGGGCGTTAGTTGGCGTCGGTGTAGCCATGATGGAGGGCGTCGTTCGCGCCGTCTCTGTGGAGGGGTCGGGGGCGCGCGGCGTTTCACCGCTGGATACTTTTTGCCCGCAGGCAGCCAGGTTGAATATCATCCATATATAAATCAACAGCTGAACCCCGCGCTCCACGCGCAGCGAGGCAACTCGCTGATAAGTCGTTCGGGAAGATTTCATGGCAGTGTTCGCCATAGTTTATCATTTTCTTGGATTTAGTCCATGTCCATCCTTCCGAAGACATCCAAAGGTTGTGATGCGCCGCGCCACCCGATGGTGTAGAAGATCGGCGCAGCCGCCTCCAGCCCGTTGTTGATGAAGCCCAAAAGACCTTTCCCCAGTGTAATCAAAAATGATGATTTCTATCACTTGCCATAATCCACGGGCTGCATTATATTTGTTGATGAAGCGGCGAACAAATTTCTCGTCGTTGGCGCGGCTTATCCCGGATACGATCAAGGAGGTGTGTACTGCGCCACAGATGTGTCCCCTATCCCCGATTTGTCATCTAAAAAACCCCCCCTGTCTAGCAGTATCAATAGCAAGTTTCTTTGGAGGAGAAAAATACTCATGAACAAGAAGTTGTTATTTAATCTGATGGCGTTGCTGGTGGTTGCCTCGATGTTGCTAACAGCCTGCCAACCGGCGGCCACGCCCACGCAACCGCCTGCGCCTGCGG
>DYGV01000227.1 GCA_020724505.1 Anaerolinea thermophila | reverse complement strand
ACGTTTTTCCCCGGTAGGGGCGTCGTAAAAATCGAATTGCCCCAGGTCACTGACTAGATAGCGAGGTCCGGCGCCTCTACGCCGCGCTGGATGATGACCCAAACCGGAGAGAAAGTCCAGGCGGGGTGTGAAGGTAAGACGCGAGTGGCGAGGTACGTAGAGATAAATATCTTCGATAAAGGTCGTCACATCGGGAATGCCGCCAGAACCCGGCAAGCGCAAGCGGGGGCGGTGGTAATTTTTGCCAAAAGCCAGGTTGTTGAAATTGCCCGCTGCATCCACCTGCGCAGGGCGAAAGAACTCTTTGGGGCGCAGGCGCGGTAATATATCCGCTGCGGCGCGCACGAATCCGACGTTGTTCATGGAGCGATCCAGCCACAGGCTCTCGATGGTTGTCAGACCCAAAGGCGCCGGCTGGCGGCAGATTCCCTGCCCAATGGCGGAAGTGAAATAAAGGTTCGGCGCGTGGGTATGGCGCGCCAATAGATATGCCGCAGCTACCAGAGGCGTTGCCAGACCCTGGGCGACGATTTCGCCGTCTTTCACCTGGCGCGCCATACAGAATACCATGATCTCGTCGGGGGTAATATCCATTCGGGGTCTTTGTGTGAATTTAAAAGGGCGTTCCCAGTTTCACTGTTTGATTTCTCTTCGGCTGTTGGCGGTTTTTCGTTGAAATTCTTGGGCTGCTTTTTGACCCAGCAATGGATCGTCGGTGAAGATGCCATCTACGCCCATTTCGAACAACCGCACCATGTCTTCTTCTCGGTTAACTGTGTACACAAACACTTTGCCGCCGTTGCGATGGACTCGGTTCACCAGCCCAGGGTTCACATCATCGGCTTCTGGATGCAGGCTTTGGTAGGCAAGGAGTCTGCCGATCCGCGAGCGTGCCAGTGCGCCCCGGCGGCCGGGAAGTGCCAGTAACCCAATCGGCGCTTCTGGAATCAGGCGGCGTATCCTGATCAGAGCGATGGGATTGAAAGATGAAAACAGCACGCGTTGACTAAGTCTGTGTTGATGCACCAATTCGGCAACCTTCCACGGTAGGTCATCCAGCGGCGTGGCGTAATTGGTCAACTCTACGTTGATGAAGGTCAATTGACCTACTGCGCGGAAGACCTCATCCAAGGAAGGGATCGGTTCGCCTTTGAAAGCAATGTCGAAGTGACTACCAGCGTCCATTTTGCGCAGGTCATTTAGGCGATAATCGCGTACCCGACCATGATGCGGCGTGGTGCGATCTACGGTTTGATCGTGGATGACAACGACATGACCATCGGATGTGAGTTTGGCGTCCAGTTCGATGCCGTCCGCCCCTTGCTGCAAAGCTAGCTTGAACGCCGCCAGGGTGTTTTCAGGCGCGTAACAACTTGCCCCTCGGTGGGCAAATATAGCTGGTTTTGGCAGATCATTCAAGTTCATGATCCAGGCTCCGAGCATCAATCACAAGTCAACAAAGTATGCTGCGGCGGCGCGGTCAATCATGTCGGTAGTCATTTCAGGGCTAACGTTGAAATATCGGGCAATATCCAGAATTTGATCGCAGAGATCACGCGGGTGCGAGGCGCGCAATTTGCGCCCGCGGCGGATGTACCATTCTTGTAACAAATAAGCCAGCCCGGAATCGTTGTATATCACGCCTTTTTGCGCGGCTACGTCTTTGAAGATGGCGCGATATTCATCATACGTAGGGTCGCAGACTTCGATTTTGTGTCGCAGCCGGCGCAGGAACGCTTCATCTACAAGATCTTTAGGCGGAAGGTTGGTGGAGAAGACCACCAGCACATCAAAAGGCACTTCGATCTTGCGACCTGTATGTAGCGTCAGATAATCTATGCGGTTCTCCAGCGGCACAATCCAGCGATTCAATAAATCTCTTGGGCGCACCAACTGGCGGCCAAAATCGTCTATCAATAAAATGCCGCCATTGGCTTTCACCTGGAAGGGTGCTTCGTAGAATTTATGCACATCGTCAAAAACAAGGTCCAGACCGGCTAATGTTAATTCGCCGCCGACTACGATGAAGGGGCGGTAAATGCGCACCCAACGCATATCGCGACGTGGGGCGTTGCGCAGCCCACCTGTCCCCAGGCTGCCTGTGCCAGCTGCGTGGGGCGGTTCGTCCGCTACGCAGCGGTGGTTGACTTCATCGTAAAGCTTCACCACCTGACCGTCAATGTAGAGCGCGTAGGGGATATACATGGTTTGGTTTTGCGTCAGGCTGCCGATGGCGCGGGCAATCGAAGTCTTCCCATTTCCTGGCGGGCCGAAGAAAAAGATCGAAGTACCAGAGTTTACCGCCGGCCCAATGCGTTGATACATTTGATCGGAGAGGACCAAATGCGATAATACCCGCCGTAAATCTAAGTCTTTCACGATCAGACGTTGTCGGGCCTGGGCGATCAGGGCTCGATTATAGACTTCGAGCGGCACCGGCGCAGGACCGGCGTATTGACTGCGCTCCAGCGCCTCGCGGGCGCGATGGATACCCAGCCCGGTCAAGCCATAGACATAAGAGCCTTCGCCCAACCCACCTTGCTGAGCGGTCTTTACTTCGACCAGTTTTTCTCGCTTCAGGATCTCTAATATCTGATCAACCAGACCGGTGAACGGCAGCGCCAGGGCATCTGCGATTTTGAAACCGGTCAGATAGCCTTGATAATAGAGTATTTTTAGTGCCAGATCTTGCAGCCACAGGATGGATAAACCGGTGTCTTCGACGCGGGTCACCGGCGGTGGAACGAATTGTTCCTGCCCTATTGTTTCACGCGGGTTCATCAGTTCCACAGCTTTGGTCGTTTTTCCAGGATTCATGATGCATTCTCCCGGTCTGGCTTGTTTGTTGATTTGCCAGGCGCGATACATTCAGGATTATAATCTCAATACTCAACAACGAAACCGGAAAGGGCGACCGCGACAAAAAACATGGAGATTACCGTCATTGTACCTGCTTATAATGAAGTGCACACCATCCGTGAAATTATCCGCCGGGTGAAGAATACCGGACTAGCGAAAGAAATATTAGTGGTAGACGATGGATCAACGGATGGCACACGTGAAATCTTAAAGGAGTTGGATCAGCAAGGAGAGGTGCGGGTGATTTTTCATGAGCGCAATCAGGGGAAGGGCGCTGCGGTCGTCACCGGCATCCGCGCCGCCAACGGGGAAGTGATTATCATTCAAGACGC
This sequence comes from Anaerolinea thermophila, assembly GCA_020724505.1. GTDB lineage: Bacteria > Chloroflexota > Anaerolineae > Anaerolineales > UBA4823 > RBG-16-57-11. The sequence continues at coordinate 2,062 of DYGV01000227.1, read as the reverse complement.
CGACCTGGAGTACGATCCGCGCGAATATCCGGCGCTTCTCAAGCCAATCGAGGAGGGATTGGCAGATGTGGTTTATGGCTCCAGATTTTTGGGCGCCCCGCGCCGCCCGGTGATGTTCTGGCACATGGTTGCCAACAAGCTGCTCACCCTAATGACCAACATCCTTTACAACAATATCCTCACCGACATGGAGACCGGTTATAAGGTGTTTCGGCGCAGCGTGGTGGATGGCATGACCATCCACGCTCGGCGCTTTGACTTCGAACCCGAGTTCACCGCCAAAATCCTCAAGCGCAAGGTGCGCATCTTTGAGGTGCCGATCACTTTCAATCCTAGAGACTATAGCGAAGGTAAAAAGATTAAGCTCAAGGACGCTTTCGAAGCGGTATGGACGTTATTGAAGTATCGCTTTGTGGATTAGGATCTATCCATCTGTAGGCTATTGGGATGGTTTTAGATCGCGTATATTCAGTTGTAATGTTCTTTGGCCGTTGTACTCGTTGACTTCGAGTTGATACATCAAATCCACATATGCAGGCATGTTGGCTTGCCAGGATCCTAGACGGAAGGCGATTGCATCGTAGGTGAGGCGCCCATCGCTGACGGTTAGCTTGAGATGCGCGCCATCTTTGCCCACGGTTTTACTGCGCAACACCTTTAAATTCTGAGAAACGAAAACCGCTGGCGGATTGCCAATCCCGGTGGGCTGCAGCCAGGCGAGTATCGGCAGCAGGTCCGGGCGCATTTCAGAAAGAGGAACAATGGCGTCTGCTTTTAGTTTTGGTCGCAGGTCTTGTTGGCCCAATTGTTCCTGAGCAATAGCATAGAGTCGTTCTTTCAATTCGTCCAGATGTTGGTTGCGAACGGTGAAGCCGGCGGCTGCTGCATGGCCGCCGTAGCGCCCCAGCAGATCGGCGCATTGGTCAAGCGCGTTTGTAATGTGAAATTCCGGGATGCTGCGACATGAGCCGCGGGTGAATTCATCGCCGCGATGGGCGACAATCGCCGGGCGATAATATTGCTCGGTGAGGCGCGATGCAGCCAGACCGACCACTCCGGGGTTGAAGCTTTCGTCCACGGCGAAGAGTAGCAGCGCCTGTGGGTCTTTTTCCAGTGCCATTTGCTCCGCCTGCGCCTGTATCTGGCGAGTTAGCTGCTGGCGTTCTCGGTTATGGTTATCCAGGGTTTGTGCCAGGCCGGCGGCTTTTGCGATCTCAGTTTCTAGCAATAACTCTAGCGCGGCCATCGCCGAATCGAGACGTCCGGCAGCGTTGAGCCGCGGTCCTAAAATGAAACTAATCGCTTCGGCGTTGATTTGTTGCACAGCAACCTGCGCTACATTGATCAATGAGTACACTCCCTGGCGGCGTGGCTGGCGTAGCCACTTCAGTCCTTCCCTCACCAGGTGGCGATTTTCGCCAGTGAGCGGCGCTAGATCCGTAACTGTCCCCAAGGCAACCAGATCCAGAAATTCTTCGGCAACCGGGTGGTTCGCATCTCCTAGCAAGGCGCAGGCTAGTTTATAGGCGATGCCCACTCCGGCCAGGTTTTTGTCAGGATAAACGTCTCCGGGTTGTTTGGGGTTGATCACTGCAATGGCGGGCAACTCCTCTGCGCCCGGGGTGTGGTGGTCGGTGATGATTAAATCAAGACCGATCTTCCTGGCGTGCTCGGCCTCGCGTCGCGAACGCATCCCACAATCCACTGTGATTACCAAGCGGACGCCCTCGTTGTGCAGCGCATCCAGTGCTTCATTATTAAGTCCATAGCCTTCATCAAACCGATTGGGGATATAGGGACGTACGTTAGCATCGAAACGGCGCAAAACCTGCGTGAGCAGAGCGACGGCGGTGACGCCATCGGCGTCATAGTCACCGTAGATGGCGATGCGCTCTTGATGCCGAACGGCATAGCGGATACGATCCACTGCAGCAGCCAACCCTAATAAGTTTTCGGGTTGGTTGCCTTGCGGCGGCCGCGCTTCGAGGTATGCAAGCGCCTCATCCTCGCGTTGATAGTTTCGGTTGTATAGTATTTGGCGCAAGAGTGGCGGAAACCGTTG
>DYGV01000021.1:36510-38227 GCA_020724505.1 Anaerolinea thermophila | reverse complement strand
CTTGCTTACCGTCCTTGGCCCCTCCCTAGATTAAATCCGGGGTGAGTCATGTTTTTGTTACCTTTGTGCCATTTGTGCTACAGTGTGATCACAATATTTTTTGTGATCACACTGTTTGCTTAGCGGCAAATGTATCCACATATAGCTAATTGGTGCTGCTTTTCGCCAGATATAGGGGGTTGCGCGCAAGGGGGATTGACAAAACATCGTTTTTGCTGTAATATCTGGGCGAGCCTGAAGGCAGCGCCCTGGCTGCCCGTGGACGGCCAACGAGCCGCCACCCTTACCGAGCGAAATTTTTCCGTTCAGAAAACCTGAGCGGCATTTTTGCTCGGTTTTCGTTTGGAGGTGGCGAATGTCTTTAGTTGAGGAGTTGGTAAAGGAGATGGGGGGCAACGATCCTGAGAAAATCGCAACGTTTGCAGACTTGGTTAGGATGGAATTTCCCGAACCAGATTGGATTGTTCCAGGAATTTTGCCGGCAGGGTTGACGATCCTTGCGGGGCCTCCGAAAAAGGGCAAATCTTGGATGGCGCTTGAGTTGGCGCTTGCGGTTGCTGCGGGCGGTTTTTTCCTGGGGCGCAAAGCGCTGCAGGGGCGCGTACTTTATGTTGCGTTGGAAGATTCGGCGCGCCGGCTGAAAGCACGGATACTCAAACAGGGCTGGAGCGCCACCGCGCTGGAAAACGCTAAGCCGATTTTCGCGCAGGACTTTCATGAACAATTTGCCGGCAAAGAGGGCGCGGCGGCATTTGCGGCGTTCCTCGCAAACTCCAAATATGCGCTGGTTGTCCTAGACACCCTGTCCCGCGCGTTCAGAGTTCGCGATTGGAATGATGTTGGCGCGGTGACGGCGACGCTCGCGCCGCTTCAGGAAGCTGCCACCGGCGCGGGCAAAGCCGTTTTAGTCATTGATCATCATCGCAAACCCAACGGTTTTGTGGCGGATGCGCTCACCGACATACTTGGTTCGACCGCAAAGGGCGCAGTGGCGGATGTGATCTGGGGGCTTTACCGTGAGCCGGGAAAACCCGGGGCTCGGCTTGTGGTTGACGGGCGTGATGTTGAACAACAAGAGCTGAACTTGCGCTGGGATGCCGTTACTGGCTGCTGGCAGGAAAGCGCCGCAAGTAATACGCTTACGGATATACAAAGAGCGACGATTGAAATAATGATGGCTTTTGAGGGTGGCGCGACATTGTCAGAACTGGCGGCTGCCACAGGGCGCAACAGGGGAAACTTGCACAAAGAGCTTCAAAAACTACTTGAACGTGGCCTTGTCGCTTACAGAAACGGGCGGTGGATTAGTGGAGGTGAGGAAACATAGGAAACATAGGAAACATAGGAAACACAGGAAACACAGGAAACAATGTTTCCACTGTTTCCACTGTTTCCACTGTTTGATAGGAAACAGTAGAAACAAAGAGGTGATTGGATGGCAGAGATTAAAGACATTCGACGAACGGTTGACCTTTACGCTCTTGTGGCGCGCGACACGCGCCTAAAGCGCACGGGCGCGGGCTGGTGGGCGGGCGCTTGCCCGTTCTGTGGAGGGCGCGATCGGTTCGTGTTAAAGCGAACGAACGACGGCTGGCGCTGGTTGTGCCGCGGCTGCACGGATGGTAAATATTATGACGCGTTGGATTATGTCCAGCGGCGCGAAAATCTTGACCTGCCGGGCGCGCTGGCCTGGCTGGATGGCGGGGCTTCCACCTTG
>DYGV01000021.1:24436-36500 GCA_020724505.1 Anaerolinea thermophila | reverse complement strand
AGGATGCGCCATTGCCGGCAGCGCCACAGCCAGAACCGCCAAAACCGGCAGCGCCAGAAACGATCGAGCGCCTGACCGCGCTTACCAGCCAGATGGTTTATGAGTTAAACAGCGGCAGTGCCGTGGGTGGAGCGGTGCGCGCATACCTGGAACGGCGCGGCTTCTTGCCACCAACAATCGAACGCGCCCTCTTTGGCGCGGCGGAAGTTTTCGATCCGCGCCCGAAGCGCAAACGTCCGGCGCTGGCCATACCCTACTTTGAACATGGCCAGGACGACTTTCAGGTTGTGGCCATCAAATATCGCTTTGTTGACGACGAACCCGCCGGCTTGCGCTATATCGCCGAAAAGGGCAGTTTTTTCGATTTTTACGTGTTGCCAGAACACTTGGGTTACTTTGATCGCCTGCTTGTGGTGGAAGGGGAACTGAACCTGTTATCGTTGGCGCAGGTTTTGCCCGAAATTGACCTCATCTCTACCGGCAGCCACAGCGTGAGCGAAGCGCAGGTTGAACGGTTGGCGCTGCTGGCAAAGCTATACCAGCGCGTTTATGTGTGGCTGGATGAGCCGAAGCGCGCCGCGGCGTTGGCGCAACGCATGGGCGCAACGCCTTTGCGGACACCCATTGTGGATGGCCACAAGATGGACGCCAACGCGGTTTTGCAGCGCGATTTGTTGCACGAGCTGGTGGAGCGCCTGACGGGCTGCGCCTGCCGGGGCTGGACGCTTGCGGGTTGGCGCGAGGCCAACAATTCTTAGCTGGAATGTATAACTTGTGCGCATAAAAGTTATACATGACCTTGACAAAAGGTGCATTCTGTGTTATGCTGTTCTTGGAGGATTTTTGCTATGGACGATTACTTTGAGGAAGACGAGTTTGAGCAAGAGGAGCCAGAAGGCTTGGAGGCTGGCTTAGGCGAGCTTTTTTTTGAGGCTGAGGTGGCGCGGGTGAATGCTGCGGTTGCTGAGCTTAATGCGCGCTACGGAATGAGAATAACCCCGGATGATCCCGAACATAGGGAGGTTTCTTGGCGCGCAAAGCACGGGGAAACCTTTTTGGCTTCCTATATCGAAGCGCTGAAGCGAAAAGCTGCAAGGCTTGGCAAACCTGTACCAGACTTGCGCCAGCCAGCGCCACAACGCCAGCCAGCGCCTGAACCGAAGCGCAGGATGCCGGCGCCGCGGCGCGCCGCGCTGTCCGAGGTGAACGACGCGCGGGAATTGATCAAGATGGGTATAAAAGAGTTGACTGGAGGGAAACGATGAGCGACAAGACGCCTGAGGTATCAAAACTGCTTGAAGAGCTTAAAAAGATCGCCGCGGAACGCGACGAATTGGCCAAAGCACTGGCCAACTACCGCCAGATCGGCTCGCGCCAGCCTGAAGAGAAATTGACGCGTCCCGATCACCCGCCAAAGGGCGGTGGCTATCTTGTGCGAACGAAATTGCCTTTTTGGGGTGAGCGGATGGGCGTTCAGTTTCGTAATGGTGTTGGGATGATAGCCGAAAACAACGAACGGTGCGATGAGCTTGCACATACGTTTGAGCACGATCTTGGCTACAACGTAACGCCTGTTGGCGCTTCAGAGTTTGACGCTGTGTTGCGTGAGCTTGCCAATTTGGCGCAGCCCGCAAAGGCAAGTATTGTGGATACATATGTGCGCGGCGGCATTATCAGATGACGACGCCTGGCGCGCGCTTGCGGGCGCTGTTGTGCGGCAAGCCCTTGAAGACGCGCGGGATCGCAAAGATTTGAGCGCGTTGCTTTGGTTGCTTTCGGATGATGCGCGCCAGTTTATGGCATTTGCGGCTGGCCAGGATACGCTTCAGCGCTGGAAGTGGCGTGTGAACGCTTATGCTGTTGCGCGTGCGTGGAAACCGCGGAAAATGCTGAACTGGAATTTCAATTACCTTGAAGGGCGCGCGGGGAAACGCTGATGAAAGCAAACGTAACGCGGCGAACGCGTAGGTTGAAAGCCATTGCAGCGCTACTTCAAGCGCGGGATGTTCGTCAAGCTGCAAAGCTGGCGGGCATAGGTGAACGCACACTTTACCAATGGATGGCGGAGGATGAATTCAAAGCGGAATTATCCAGCGCTGAAAGCGCCATTCTGGATGCGGTCACAAGGCGGATGACCGCGCTTGGTAACAATGCGCTTGACGTTATAGAGGAAACGCTCACGACACCACAAACGAGTTTGACTTTGCGCCTGCAAGCTGCCAAAATGGTGTTCGAGTATTTACTGCGGATGCGCGGCTTGCGCGGGCTTGAGGAAAGGTTGAACAGGTTGGAGGCCTTGTATGGTGAAAGCGCAAATTGAGCAACGCTTAGAGCGCCTGGAAAAGGCCAGCGAAGCGAAACGCGGCGAGTTCGTTGACTTCACCGATGCTATCTTGCATGTCTGGGGTGCCTGGGCGCCAACAAAAGTTCGCGCTACGGATGAACTGTTGCGCGATTTGAAGCTCATATACGGCGATGAGCAAGACTTTATGGGCGGCTGATACTGGCGCTGGCGCAATCTTGGGGGAAATAGCCAGCGCCAACACTTTACAAAAGGCGCGAAACGTCATAAAATCGTAGCACGCGTAGCACAGAGGACTTTTTAAAAACCGCATTTTTAGTACCGCCATATATGGCGAAAAACCGCCTAAAACGGCACAGAAGGCCAAGTGGCGAGGGTGGGATTTGAACCCACATCCAAGGGCTTATGAGTCCCCTGCTCCACCATTGAGCTACCTCGCCTCGCAGCGGCAAAATATTACTACGCTCGGCGGGTTTTGTCAACAACAATGTAATGCGAAAAACATCGGAACTGCCAGGCACAATTGCAAATTGAGCTACACCCTGGCAGCCTATTGGGTCAATATTCCGCTTGCCCAGCTATTTCAATCCTTGTTTGCCAACAGCAGCTCGCCGTATGCGTTCAGCGCCCGATAGTAGGGCAAGATACTGGGCACGTATTGCCGCCCATCGCGCGCATGCGGGCCGAGACCGCTCTGTCCCCATACCACGCCCTGACCTCCAGGGGCGAAGCGGGCGCTGGTGCCGGGCAGCTTTCGTCCAATGCGCGGCTCCTGCCCCGAAATATCTCGCACCGCTTGGACTAACGTCGCCAGATAGGGATTCTGCGGGTCGCAGATGATGCCCTTTTCCATCACATGCACCTGAAACTCCAGGCCTTGAGAATCGCAATATGCCTGCAATTCCCTTTGCAACTCAAAAATGTTATTTTGAGGAATTGGCCGCACCTCTACCCCCAAGATCGCCTCGCTGGCAGTGATATTATAGACGCCGGGCGTACCAACCTGGATGAACGGGAAGCGCGCCTGCGACTGCCAGCCATCTGGGCTGCTGAGCGTGAGGTGGCTGCCCAAAATGCCGATGATTGCGCTGCGCGCCGACAATAGGCGTTCGGTCAAGTCCATAGATTTGCCAGCCACGCCTGGGTGCGATTTTTCCCCTCGGGCCAGGATGTCGAAACGCATCACGCCGCGGTTCTGGGTGCAAATCTCACCCCATAGCTCATCCCCTCTTTCGCCAGTGCGCTCGCCGGCGATCAAGAGCTTCGGGCGATAAGGCTGGCCTAAATCATCACATTCGTCCTCTTCCAATAACCGCAAAATATGCGGCGTACCCATTGGTTCGTTCTCTCCGTTCTCTTCGTTGCCAACCAACAACAAATTCATCGGTGGATAGGGCGGCGAACGGCGGAGCGTATCCTTAAACCAGGTCAGATAAGTGGCAACGACGGTTTTCATATCCGCTGCGCCGCGCCCCCAGAGATAATCACCCTCCAGGCGGGGTTCAAACTGACGCTCATCTGGCTCTGGAGCAACCACATCGAAATGACCGCTGAGCATTACCGGCGCCTGCATCTCACCCGGAAAACCGATCAGCAGCGCCGGATACTTTTCTTGATCGTAATAACGCACTCCCAATCCATAGCTGCGCGCATAATCAAAGATAAATGTCGCCGCCCGACGCACCTCATCCAGCCGTTCGTTCGGACACGCAGTCACCGAGGGGATACGGATCAACGCCTGCGACAACGCCAGGATTTCGCTGGTCTTATCCACAAACGTCTCTTCAATCAACGGCAATGCCCCAGAATGGAAACGTATTGGTGCCTGTGGATCGTGACGTGCATCGTCGCGCGCATGTTGCAGATATTCGTCCAGCCGATAAGCATCCTCCTCTAAGGGGGCGTCCGTCTCGGCACCGAATTCGGCCTGCGCAATGGCTTCCACATCTTGGATCACTTGAGTGATGCGCTCCTCCGCCAGGCCTTTGAGCAATTCCACCGGCGCTTCTCCATCGGCGCCGATCTCAGCCTGCAATCGTGCGCGCAATTTCTCCGCCGTGTTCGCTCCACCGTCCGCCATCTCGACCAGCGGCGATAGATCTTCCCACAGATTCAAGCCCTCGGCCAACGGCTTCAGCTCATCTAATGTCCAGCGCAGGAAAGTACGCATGGATACTGGTTTCGCCGTGAATGGATTTTCAATTTCCGCCCGCAATCCCAAGCGTGCGGCGCGCTCCTCGTTGCGTCGGGCGCGGGCGATGTCCTCTGCGTCATAGCGGAACGCTCTGCCAAACTCCGGGTCGGCGTAAAAACGGATCATCAGCAGATGTTTTAACGTCAAATTGGCAATCTCAACCGCCAGAGGATGACCGCCGTCATCGGTGCGCACTTCGACTCGCGCCATAGGCAGATTGATGCGCGCCATCAAGTTCTGAATCTCGATCTGCCGTGCAACTGTTTCGATGGATTCCGTCTTGCCAATGGCGTATAAACCACGCGAATATAAATCTCGCAGTTCGTCGCTAGTGACCGCAATTAGCCTCTCTACTGGCTCAGCAAAGGAGCGCGCTCGCACCGGAGTCCAGTTGTTGTTGCCAAACCGCACGCCCCGTCGCACCAAATCATAAGAAATGCGCAGATAATCCTCATAAGAGCGATACAGATCTGGCAGATCAATTTCCGCCGGGTTGGGGAACGTCAGATTGCGAATCGAATCGAAACCTGTTAACTTCACGACCGGCCGTCCATTGACAATTTGAGCCTGCAACGGCGTTGAAGCGCTTACCGCGATGAACAACGCTGCAAAAGCCCGCATCAATCGGGTGGCGGTGATATAAAATTGGCTCTTGTATTCATCCAAATGTAAATCGCCGCGCTCGGATGGCGAAAGATGCATGAAATCCCAGGCGAACAAAGGCTCAGGCAGCGAAAGATTGGTATGGGTGCCAGCCGTAGCCAGCGCATCACCATACAGGTCAACACAGCGTTCCAGATAGCGCCGCTTTGCCAGGTGCCATGAGCCGGGGATGGAATCGTGGCTGATGTCAGTGGCAAAGAGCAAATTGCCTGGCCAGGCATATAAATTCTCGCCAAACTGACGACCGGCGCGATCCAACGCGTTGATCAATGTAGCTTCCATTAATCGCGCTTCATAGACGGCGGCGCGTGGGGTGTAGTAGGGTCGCGTAGCCCATTCAATCATCCAATGAAAGACTTCCAACTGGCTGAATTCTCGCGCCCACGGTGAGAGACAATTCGCCCGCAGGTAATCCACAAAGGATTGTTGACTCGGCTTTGCCCCGACTGTTAACAGAGGCTTCATTTGCGAATCGAGCAGGTTCCACTCCAACTCGAAACCGCATAGTCCGCCACGAGGCTTCTCTTTTCGCGCGGCGTCTAAAGCCAACCGGTATTTTTCAACGAAACGAGATAAGTCATAAGCCATAGTTACATCGCTTCCAGCCCTTCGAGTAATCGCTCCGCCGCGCCAACGGTGCGTTCTGGTGGGGTGGCGTATGAAAAACGAATCCACTTCCCGCCATATATCGAAAAATATACCCCCGGCACGATCGCCAGACCATGCTGTTCCGCCAGATACTGCCCCAGCGGCTCTGTGTCCGGCCAGCCGCGCCGCTCTAGCCATTTACTCACATCAATAAAGGCATAATAACCCTTCCCCATGATATACCGAAAGCCATGCCGATCTAAAAACTCTTTGAGCAGTACGCGGCTGGCATTGGTTGGTTCAACGATAGTACGCACGGCTTGCTGGTAGCCCATTTCATACGCCGCCATGGCTACTGCCAGCGAGTAGAATGAGGGGATTACACCATGCGAAGCTCTGGATACGATAAATTGAACGACTTCTGTGTTGGCGATCAAGTGGCAGTTGCGGATGTTCGACGCCCCCAGGCTTTTGGTGAGGCCATCCAGGAACATCAACCGTTGCCGTTCCTGAAGATCAAACATCTGCAAGAAGGCATTTAAATCCATTGGCTGTTCATCCGTCACGTAGTGATACATCCAATCGAACAAGACGAAAGCCGCGCCGGCCTGCAATGCGACTTTTGCCAGGCTGGCCTGTTCTTGCGCGGAGATCGTCCTGCCGGTTGGATTATCCGGTGAAGTCATTACTACCCCAGCTACTTCCCGCCCTTGTTGACGCGCATAACGAATACACTCGCGTAAACCCTCCTCAGAGTAAGCCCAGCCGTCATCCTCGCTGCCCGGCGCATACAGCACATTCGCTCCAACGCCATATGGCCCCCAGTTATAAGAGATCCAGGGTACGCGAGAAACAACCAAAGCATCCCCCTGACGGCCATAGCCCAGAGCCAGCATCGCCTGATAGGCTTTCACCAGCGCGTCTCGTCCACCCACCGTCGCCACGACGTTGGCGGGACCAAAACCCGATGACGGCTCTAGCTTCCAATACTGTTCGATCACTGCCCGGCGATAGGCATCGGTGCCATAGGGCATGTCGTAAGCCGTTCCATGCTCGATCTGCAATTCTGCGGCGCGCTCCAGGATTTGACGGGGGACGCCCGGTAGGCTTGCGCCGCCGTCTCCCTGAGATGCGTCGTACATTGGTCGGTCGGCGTATCTTTCACGAAAGACCTTTAAGCCTTTATTGATCAAAAACATGCGTGAAGGAGGGATAGGCGCCATGCGTTTTAGATAATCATCCACTGGGACAAGATTCTCATCGGGAACGACATAGACAGGTGCAGCGTTTGGGGCGGACATAGGTAACCTCACTGGATTGAACTTATTTGATTTCTACGTGTTGATCGAATTATTCCCTCTGTTGAGGGTTGCAAACCGGGCTGGATATACGAAAAGGCTCTGCCGCGGCTTTGGCTTGCCGTAAGCAGAACCTGTTTATATCAATTATAACGCTTAAAACTGCCGATTAACGAAATAACGCGCCAGATCTTCTAAAGCTCGACGTTCGGAATTATCGGGGAAGATCGAGAGAAGCTCTAGGCCACGCTGCACATATCCTTCCGCCTCCTGCAGCGCGCGGTCAATCGCGCCGCTTCCCCGGATATTACCGATCAGGCGGTTAATGGCCGCTTCTTCTACGTGGTTGCCGACCAGGATCTGGTTCATATCCTGGTCATTAGGAAAATCGTTCAAATACAGTAAAGCAGGGAGCGTGATCAAACCCTGACGCAGGTCGCTGGCGACCGGCTTTCCGACTGTAGCCTGTTCGCCGGTGAAATCCAGGATGTCATCCACGATCTGAAACGCCATCCCAATGCTATAACCGTAGCCACGCATAATTTCTACCAGTTCAGGGCCCGCCGGACTGAGCAGCGCCGCCGCGGCAGCAGCCAGCTCAAACATCGAGGCAGTTTTGGCGTAGATTCTTTGCTCGTAATTTTCCCGGCTGACGTTCCCGCGGCCAGAGAACAATTGCGTGATCTCACCGCTAACGATCGTCGCCAGCGTTTCGGCAAATAAGCGCATGACCTCTACAGATTCGGTCGCCGCCGCCAGCCGGGCAGCGCGGGCGAAGATGTAATCGCCGGTAAGCACCGTTGCCGCCGGCGACCACTGTGAATTAAGCGTGGCAATGCCTCGTCGCAGAAAAGAACCATCTATTAAGTCGTCATGCACCAACGTCGCGGTGTGCAGCAGCTCGATAGCCGCAGACAATGTCACCAGCCGCTCCCAATCGCCGTGCAGCATTCTGCCAGATAGTAACGCTACTGCTGGGCGCACACGTTTGCCGCCGGAAGATAGCAAATGTTGCAGCGCCGCGTTCAAATCTGGCTGACGCTCATCCGCCTGAGAACGCATCAGTTCCTCGACGCGGATGAGATCCTCCTGCACCAGCGCAAAAAAGTTTACCGATATTGACGAGTTACTTGCCAAAGAATAACCTCTCCGCATTCATAGTCGTGATGTGAGCGACCTGGTTAACGTCGCTCTGGCGTAACTCGGCGATCTTCTCAGCGATATAACGCACATAGGCTGGCTCGTTCCGCTCTCCACGATGAGGATGCGGCGTTAAAAATGGTGCATCCGTCTCGATCAACAGATAATCTTCAGGTATTTCGGCTGCCACGCGTTGTAGATTTTCAGCTTTTTTGAACGTCACCGGTCCAGCGACGCCGATCATAAACTCAGACGAGATAGCCTTCAGCGCTTCCGAAAGATCGCCACTAAAAGAATGCAAGACGCCCGGGCGACTGGCGAGTTTCGGGTTATGATTTATCAAGCCGCGCTGCCAGGCAGATATTATTGTCAGGGTATCCTGCATGGCGTTTCGCTCTTGCGGCGTCTTATCGCGACAATGGATAATTACTGGCAGGTCAAGCTCTGCCGCCAGCTCCAACTGCTGCTGAAAAATCTCTTTTTGCACGGCGGTGGGCGTGCGATCCCAATAATAATCCAGACCAATCTCTCCAATCGCGGCAACTTTTTTAAATTGCGCCAGAGATCGCAGTTGTTCCACCCAATCGCGGCTCAGGTGATCCGCATCATTCGGGTGAACGCCGATTGCAGCATAGAGCATTTCATGTTGCTCAGCAAGCGCAAGAATGGCGCGGCTGGTCTCGAAGTCAATCGCCGGGTTGAGCACCCATCTCACGCCTGCGGCGGCTGCACGCTCTAAAACGAGTGGACGATCTTCATCAAAGCGATCAAAATTTAGATGGCAATGTGTATCTACCAGCACCAGCCTTTTCCGTTCTACCGCCGCAGCATTCACAAGCAAGTGAGAAACAGTACAAACAGAATTATATCAAGGGATGGTTGGACAAGGTAGGGAGCGACCTTATTAAAATTTTTTGCTAATTGAAGACAAAAAATCCTCTTCACACTCTGGGTGGGATGGCAAGTTGCACGCCAGCATTATGAAGGGCTTGCAACGCCTCCTGGCGCAGGGCAGTCTCCACCGCCACCCTACCGCTGGGACGCGTCTTTGCGCTCAGGCGCACCTGCACCGACCAGTCTGTTAGGTTGTTCCAGCCTACAACCTTCGGGGGTTCGATCCAATCAGCCTGCAACGCTTCGTATTTAGCAACGCGCTCTACAACATCCTGAAGTAACTGTATGACCCGCGGGAAATCTGCATCCAACGGCAAATTCAGGTCCACCACCGCCAGAGACCAATCCCGCGAGGCGTTGGTCACCAGGCGCACATCACCGTTAGAGATCATGTGCAGCCTTCCATTGACATCCCGCAATACGGTCAGGCGCAACGTCAGGCGCTCCACAACGCCGCTGACCGATCCAATGGTTACAAAATCGCCGACGGTGAATTGATCCTCGATCAAGATCATCAAGCCGCCAATATAATCTTTGATGAGGCTTTGCGCGCCCAAAGTGAGCGCCAAACCAGCCAACCCCAGGCTGGCCAGCAACGGGGAGAGATTGACGCCAAAAGCGCCTAGAATGCTGAAGGTTGCCAACGCCAGGATCAACACCCGCGTGGTTTGATAGGCGGCTGAAATCAGCGTTTTCAGCCGAGCGCGGCGTTCGTCAGCGAGTGATGAGGATTCCAACCGCGAGCGTAGCCGACCTTCAACCAATCGCGCCAACCGCAAGCCCAACAATGCCAGCAGGATGACTACAACGGATTGAAAGATGCCTTCGAAATGTTCGCTCAATATTTCTTCCATACAGCCGCCGTTCGAGCTATTATAACGGGCAATTGATGAATTACTCATTCTCTGTGACTTTTTACGGCCTTCTGCGATAATATCTACAAATGAATCATTTCGCAGAAGACACCGATGAAGCGCTTATCCAAAAAGCCCGAGAAGAGCGGCAGGCGTTCGCAGTCCTCTATCGCCGTTACGTAGATCGCATTTATCGTTATGTATTCGTGCGCACCGGCGGCGAAATTCACCTGGCCGAGGATCTGACTTCCCTAATTTTTATGGAGGCCCTGGAAGGGTTGAAGCAATACCGCGATCAAGGTCGGTTTGCCGCCTGGTTATTCAGCATCGCCCGGCGTAAAATCGCAGATCATTATCGCGCCCGCCGCAACCAGGTTCCACTGGATTGGATCCATAACACGTCGTTCGCAGATAATAACCCATTGCAAATGATGTTGGAAGCCGAAGAGATTCGCCTAGTGCGCCAAATCCAAGAGCGTCTCAGTGACAACGAACGCGAGCTTGTCGAGTTGCGCTTCGCCGCAGGGTTGAGCTTCGAAGAGATTGCCCAATTATTAGGGCGCAAACCCTCAGCGGTGAAGATGTCATTGTATCGTTTATTGGAAAGGTTGAGAGAAGAATGGCAGTTCATGAAATGAGCGAAAACAAGGACCCGTCTTTCGATCAGGCGTCCGAGGTTGAGCGCAAACTAGAGCATTTGTACAATCATGTTCAGCCGCGCGGAGAGTTCATACAGCGGCTGGAGGCGCAGCTTCTCAGGAGTGAAGCGACGCCAACCACTACGCGGCCAGCTTTTCGCTTCAGCCTGGCGTTGCGTTGGGCAAGAGGTTTCGCCGCGCTGGCGCTGATCGCCGTGGTGGCTGTTTTCGCCATTCAGAGGCTGCGACCTGGCCAACCAATCCCCGCTGCTCTACCAGCTTCAGCAACCAACGCCGCGCCAATGTCAACAATCGCCGAAACGGAGACTAATCCCTCGCCCCCTTTGGTCATTGCCCAGGCAGCATGTAATATACCCCTGGCTGCTTTGAGCAATCCAGAGGCAACTCCAGAAGAGCAACAACCGCAGGCGTTGGCTGGCGGCGGAAAGGTGGAAAGCGGCGATTTCACGTTTAGCTTATGGCTGGCGTGCAGCACTCAGTTCAGCCGCGCTGTGCAGGGTTATCGCTTCAGCGAAATTGACGGCTTGGGTATACTAACAAGATGGACCTATCACGGCCCGAATCTGGAAGACCAATACCCCGACTCGCGGATCGTGGAGTATGCTGGTTTCGAGCCTTTCGTAACAGAAAGTGGCGAGACCGGGCCGGTGGGAAACAACGTGGGCGCCGCCGAAATGATCGGAATACAATTCCCATCCGATGTGTTGCCAGATTTCAGCCATGAGGCGGTCAGCCTGCGTTATGTGATTAAGACCGTCGCCTCTGGCGGACGGATTGGCGGCGCGGCGCTTAGCTTTACTCTTCGACGCCGGACAGATGGTTTTTATCCAGTAAACGCCCAGGTTAGCGCCCTTACAACGGAAGAGCTAAATCAAAATGGTGGGCAACCAACGGTTACACCGTCTTTTCCCGTGCTCGATGCACAGCAACTATACCCCGAATTAAAAACCTTGCGAGAATTGCTTGACCGCTGGCAAACCCCGCTAATCTCCACTGCCGGCTGGTTGCATCGCAAGACTCAGGTGGAAGATTACGGACGCAACGATTTGTATCCAGGAGTGCACGAGTACACTACGGACGAATGGCTGCTCCTGGACAATAACCAGCGGGTCATCGCTTTCATCTACCAAGATCAAGCCTCGGATGGACGGATATTACAACAAACCGTCGCCAAAGATGGACAAGCGCGCAACCTCACCTTTGGCGAAACACACCTCTTCACTCCCTATCGCCTGGATTTGGGGGGAGGATTATACAACTCAGCCTTGCAAGCGCTGCGCCGCGGCCTATTTATTCCGCCAGATATAACGACCCAGGACGGTCGCGAGGTTTGGATTTACCGCTTCGTAGATCAATTTCCTCAGCCGCTGGAGTTAGAAGGTGTGAGCGCGGTTGGATTTGCCCAACAAGAAAGCCTGGAGGCGCTCGGCGCGAAGATCGACCTGCAGGCGCCACAGGTCGCCGCGTGCATC
>DYGV01000021.1:23396-24426 GCA_020724505.1 Anaerolinea thermophila | reverse complement strand
AGGCGCAAAGCGGGACGTTGCTCACTTCGGAAAGCTATGCATTGCCTGCCGAAGGCGAGCCGCGCTTATTAAGGCGCTTATCCTATTTGAGCCTCGAAAGGGTGGAACAACCGCCGGCGGAAATGTTGGCGTTATTCGACGCGCCTTCGAGCACCTACTCGCCTCCTCCGCCGCAGGGCGAGCCGCCGCCAGCAGGTTTCGACCTGGCGCAGGCAAGGTTGGCTTTGCAATCCATCCCCGGCGACAATTTCACCCAACCCACCTTTTGGTACGGCGATCTATACACCGGTGATTACCTGTTAGGGCGAGTGGATTTTGGCTTCATCTCTGGTGGTTGGTGCGATCGCTCCGCAGACGGCTTACGACTAGCGTTCAGTTATATTACTCAGTTAAAAGAAGGCGGCAGTTTCGCTCGTCTTCATTGGCTGGATTTGCGCCGCCCAGAAACGGTGCAAAAACCTTTGCCCCACCTTGACCTGCGTAGCCCGGTTGCCTGGGCGCCGTTCGGTGAAAGCCTGGCGTTTTGGGCTTGTCAGGCGCAAGAGGAGTGCGGCCTGTACCTATACGATATCGGCAGCCAAGAAACCCTCGTGTTATTCGGTGCGCCGCCATTATCCCAACCGCCGCTCTGGAGCCCGGATGCTCTGCTGATCGCTTTTCCTGCCACAGGTGACCCGCTGCAGGTCATGATCCTGCGCTCTACGGATGGACAGGTGGTCTACAACGGCGCGTTGCAAGACCTTCCTCCCCAATACGCTTGGGTCAACCTAGAGCAAGAAATGTCCGGTTTTGGTCGCTGTGAAAATCCTTAACGCTTGAGCTATCACACCACCTCACAAATTCGTTAGGCTGCGTCACGCATTCGCGTACAGCAACAAGTTGGTACCAATATCCCATAGCGTAGTTCCACAGGCGAGCTATAATCTTTCTTAGAGATGAAATTTCTTAGCATTTTAAAACATCTCGTCATAATTCTTTGCTTAACGGCGCAAATTCCTATAGCGGTGAATGCCGCGCCCGCCACGCAAGA